>NZ_JBEZJZ010000269.1:0-1068 GCF_040651455.1 Streptomyces sp. NPDC048483 | reverse complement strand
CCGGAGGCTGGCGATCCAGATCGTCGCGGCACGGAGGTGGACTCCGGCGAGGTAGCTCTCGGGAGACTTGTCATAGCGGGTGGCGATGCCCCGCCAGGCCTTCAGCTTGTTGATGGCGCGCTCGACGGTGTTGCGGTCGCGGTAAAGATTCGTGTCGTGGGTGATGGGCCGGCCGCCCCGGCTTCCCTTCTTCCTGCGGTTGGCGGCCTGGTCCTTCTTCTCCGGGATCACCGCCTTGATGTGGCGTTCACGCAGGTGGGCGCGGTTGGTGCGGGAGGAGTAGGCCTTGTCGCCGGCGACTGCGGCGGGCCGGGTGCGGGGGCGGCCGACCGGGAGCCGGGCCCGCACCTTCTTCAGAACGGGGATGAACTGGGGGCTGTCGGCGGCCTGTCCGGCGGTCAGGACAAGCGCCATCGGGCGGCAGCGCCGGTCCGCGGCGAGGTGAATCTTGCTCGTCAGCCCGCCCCGGGACCTGCCGAGCAGAGCGGCCCTCAGCCGGGCCTTGCGCCGTCGCCGGACACGTCGGCGCTCGGCCCGTTCGGGATCGCTTTCGCCGTTCTGCCCGTTCCGTTCCCCAGGCGCTCCCCCTTTTGCCCGGCCGCCTTCTCCTGCTCCAGGGCCGCTTCCTCCAGAGCGGCCATGACCTCGTCATCGAGGCGCATACCGGCCGCGTCCTGGTGGGCCCGCGCAGTGGCGGAGTCCACGCTGACCAGGGACATGTCGATTTCACCCCGTCGCGCGGCCTCGGCGATCACGCCTTCCAGCAGGGCCTGGAAGACACCCGCGTCCCGCCACCGGACGAACCGCTGGTAGACGGTCCGCCAGGCGCCGAACCGCTCGGGCATCTCACGCCACTGGCTGCCGGTCCTAAACCGCCAGATCACCCCCTCGAACTGCTCACGCAGCCGCTCGGGGTACGGGCCGAACCTGCCTATCGGCAGGAACGGCTCGATGAACTTCCACTCCACGTCAGTGAGTTGCGCACGCGTCACACCAACGTCCTACCGGACCGACACCCCTCCAGGGCCCAAAACCCGGATTTGATCACAACCAAGAACAGTCCCTAGG
>NZ_JBEZJZ010000268.1:0-1144 GCF_040651455.1 Streptomyces sp. NPDC048483 | reverse complement strand
CCCGCCCTGCCGGGTGAATCCGGCGAAGCTCATCGGCGAGGACATCACCGTCACGCCTCCGGCCAGCGCCAGCGAGCACTCGCCGTTGCGCAGCGCGTGGGCCGCCAGGTGCAGCGAGACGAGCGAGGACGAGCACGCCGTGTCGACGGTGACGGCCGGACCCTCCAGGCCGAAGGTGTACGAGAGCCGCCCGGACAGAATGCTGCCGGCGAGGCCGGTGCTGCCGTGCCCCTCGATGTCCTCGCGGGAGTTCATCACGGCGTTGATGTAGTCGACACCGCTCGTGCCCACGAAAACACCGGTCTCGGTGCCCCGAAGGGATCCGGGATCGATTCCGGCGCGCTCCAGTGCTTCCCAGGAGGTCTCCAGCAGGATGCGCTGCTGGGGGTCCATCGCCACGGCCTCGCGGGGCGAGATGCCGAAGAAGTCCGCGTCGAACGAGGCGGCGTCGACGAAGCCGCCTTCGGCCGTCGCGCTGCTGCCGCTTCCGTCGCTGGTGAGGACGTCGAGGTTCCAGCCGCGGTCCGTGGGGAATGCCGAGATGCCGTCCCGGCCGTCCTCCAGTAGCCGCCAGAGTTCTTCCGGCGATCGCACCCCACCCGGCAGTCGGCAGGACATCCCGACAATGGCTATGGGCTCCTGCTTGGCGGACTCGGCCTCGCGAAGCCGTTGGCGGGTCTGGTGCAAGTCGTTCGTGACCCACTTGAGGTAGTCAACGAGCTTGTTGTCGTGTGGCATGACGTGGAACCTTCCGCGTGAATAATCCGCGTGAATAAGGGGAGCCGGACTCAGCGATCGCTGTGACGGCCGAGCTCGTTGTCGATGAAGGCGAAGATCTCGTCCGTACTGGCCGCGCCGATCCGCTCGGCGACCTCTGCGCCGTCCTGCTCCGCTTCGGCGCCTCGCCAGCCGTCCAGGATCTGCGCCAGACGGGTGGCGACCGCGGCCCTGGTGCGGGCGTCGGGCTCGCTTGTGGCGAGCGCGGAGTCGAGCCGTTCAAGCTCCGCCAGGAGGGCTGGTCCGGTGGCGGCCTCGGCCACGAGCTCCGAGACGAGGTGTTCGGCGAGTGCGGTGGGGGTGGGGTAGTCGAAGACGAGGGTGGCGGTCAGCCGCAGGCCCGTGGCGGTGGAGAGCCGGTTGCGCA
>NZ_JBEZJZ010000267.1:0-1183 GCF_040651455.1 Streptomyces sp. NPDC048483 | reverse complement strand
GCGCTGGCCGGTGAGGAGATCAGTGCGGTCTTCCATACGGCGGGGGTTTTGGATGACGGTGTGGTCGATGGTCTTACTCCTGAGCGGTTCCGGACCGTCTTCGGTCCGAAGGTCGATGCCGCCCGCAACCTGCATGACCTCACCCGCGACCATCCCGTGACGGCCTTCGTCCTGTTCTCTTCGATGGCCGGAGCCATCGGCGGTTCGGGGCAGGGCAATTATGCGGCGGCGAATGCGTATCTCGATGCGTTGGCTGAGCTGCGTGTGAGTGAGGGGCTTCCGGCGACGTCTGTGGCGTGGGGTGCGTGGGACCAGGCCGGCATGGCCACCGCAGATGTGGTGGAGGGCCGGCTGGCGCGGGGTGGTGTCGGTGCCATGGCACCCGAACTGGCTCTCCGCGCAATGCAACGTGTACTGGGTGCCGAGGCGTGCCCGATCATCGCGGACATCGACTGGGATCGCTACGCCCCCGCATTCACCGCTGTCCGGCCCAGCCCCCTGCTCACCGGCGTGCCCGAGGCCCGCCAGGCGATCGAGAGCGCGGGCGCCGGATCGGCTGCTGTGGCTGCTGCGGAGGGGGAGCTCGCTGCTCGCTTGGCGGGTCTGGCCGCCGGGCAGCGGGAGCGAGTGGTTCTGGACCTGGTACGTGCCCAGGCAGCGGCCGTACTCGGGCACAGCTCGATGGAGGCGGTCGCTCCGGATCGGGCGTTCCGGGAGCTCGGTTTCGATTCCCTCACCGCCGTGGAGTACCGCAATCGCCTCACGGCGGCTCTCGAGTCGTCACTGCCCGCCACTCTGATCTTCGACTACCCCACGCCGGCCACTCTCGCGCACCACATCGTTGCCGAGGTACTCGGCGACGACGTGCGGCCCGCCGATGAGACGGGTGTGTTGTCGGTGGTGGACGAGCCTGTCGCGATCGTGGGCATGTCCTGCCGCTTCCCGGGCGGGGTCAGCACACCGGAGGACCTGTGGCGGCTGCTGGTCACGGGCGGCGATGCCATGGAGCCGTTCCCGGATGACCGAGGCTGGGACTTGGGATCGCTGATTGATCCGGAGAGGAGCCGGCCTGGCACCAGTTACATCCAGGAGGGTGGCTTCGTTCGGGAGGCCGGTGATTTCGACGCTGAGTTGTTTGGTATTTCGCCGCGTGAGGCGGTGGCGATGGATCCGCAGCAGCGGA
>NZ_JBEZJZ010000266.1:0-1217 GCF_040651455.1 Streptomyces sp. NPDC048483 | reverse complement strand
GTCCGGACCAGCCGGGCAGCCAACACCTCATTCCCACGCACCAGCAGTTCAGGCTCATCGGTCGCGAGCCCTTGCCCCAGCACGGCCACCTCGCAGTCACCGTCCAGGTCCACCAACCCGAAACGCCCCGGGTTCTCCGACTGCGCCGACCGCACCAGACCCCGGACGGCGGCGGCCGCGAGATCCACACCAGACACCGCACCACGCGTCACAAACACCAGACGCGAAGAAACGAACCGGTCATCGGCCAACCAGGACTGCACCATCTCCAACGCCCAGGCGGCCGCGACGTGTACGGACTCCACCATTCCGGCGGCGCCGGCGGGCGGCGCGACCAGGACTGTCCCGGGTATGGCCGGCCCCGTCAGGGACTGCAGATCCGCTGGGGTCCGCAACGGCTCGCCCTCCGGACCGGTGCCGAGCTCGACGCGCTCGTCCGTGAGCGGGACGGGGACCCAGTCGACGGTGAAGAGGGCGTCACGGTCGGCGGCCTGCAACTGCCCGGCCGAGAGCGGACGCACCACCAGCGACTCCACGGAGGCGACCGGCGCACCGGAGGTGTCCGCGATCGCGACCGACATTCCGTTGCCCCCGGAACGGATCCGGACGCGGAGGTGCAAGGCTCCGGAGGCGTGCAGGGACACTCCGGTCCACGAGAAGGGGACTCCGCCCGCTTCCACGCCGCCCAGTGCCGCCGCGTGCAGAGCGGCGTCGAAGAGCGCGGGGTGCAGCCCGTAGGCGTCGCCGTCCGTGCCCTCGGGGAGCCTCACCTCGGCGTAGATGTCCTCGCCGAGCTTCCAGGCCGCTCGCAGGCCCTGGAACACCGGACCGTACGTGAGCCCGGCGTCGGCGAGTTCGTCGTAGCAGTCCGCCACTTCCAGCGGCTCCGCGTGCTTCGGAGGCCAGACGGCGACATCGAAGGAGGCCGCTTCGGCCCCCGTGGTCACCGCGCCGCTGGCGTGCAGCGTCCAGGGGCCCTCGGCCTCACGCGCATGGACCGACGCCGAGCGGCGGCCCGAACCATCCGGCTCCCCCAGCCACACCTGCACCTGCACACCACTGCCCGACGTGGGCAGGACCAGCGGCGCGGCCAACGTCAGTTCCTCCAGCAGGTCACAGCCGACCTCGTCGGCCGCCCGCAGCACCAGTTCCACCAGCGCCGTGCCGGGCACCAGCACGGACCCCAGCACCACATGATCCGCCAGCCACGGATGCGA
>NZ_JBEZJZ010000265.1:0-1239 GCF_040651455.1 Streptomyces sp. NPDC048483 | reverse complement strand
GCCTGCGCCCGCAACCCCGCCTCAGACCTCGCCGACACCACCCACGGCACCGGCCCACCAGACACGCCCGTCGGCCCGGCAACGCCGGCTGCTGCGGGGGCCGCAACCGGCCCGGCAGCGGCTGCGCCGTCTTCTTCGTCGGCAGGTTCCGGCGCCTGCTCCAGAATCACGTGAGCATTCGTACCGCTCACGCCGAACGAGGAGACGCCCGCGCGACGCACCTGTCCATTACCGGTCCACGGCTGGTTGTCGGTGAGCAACTCGACGGAGCCGGTCGACCAGTCCACATGCGAGGACGGCTCGTCCACGTGCAGCGTCTTGGGCAGCACACCGTGGCGCATCGCCTGCACCATCTTGATCACCCCGGCCACGCCCGCAGCAGCCTGCGTGTGCCCGATATTCGACTTGACCGACCCCAGCCACAGCGGCCGGTCCGCCTCCCGCTCCTGCCCGTACGTGGCCAGCAACGCCTGCGCCTCGATCGGATCACCCAGCTTGGTACCCGTACCGTGCGCCTCCACCACATCCACATCCGCGGCAGCAAGCTGCGCGTTCGCCAACGCCTGCCGAATCACCCGCTGCTGCGACGGACCATTCGGCGCCGTCAAACCATTCGACGCACCATCCTGATTCACCGCCGAACCACGCACCACAGCCAGTACTCGATGCCCGTTGCGCCGAGCCTCGGACAGCCGCTCCACCAGCAGCATGCCCACGCCCTCGGCGAAGCCGGTGCCGTCGGCTCCCTGCGCGAACGCGCGGCAGCGTCCGTCTCCGGACAGTGCTCCCTGCCGGGACAGCTCCACGAAGCGGCGCGGCGTCGCCATGATGGTCACGCCGCCCGTCAGGGCCAGCGAGCACTCGCCGGCGTGCAGCGCCTGGGCCGCCGTGTGGAGGGCCACCAGCGACGATGAGCATGCCGTGTCCACCGACACGGCGGCGCCCTCCAGCCCGAGGGTGTAGGAGACTCGGCCGGACATCACGCTGGAGGCCGTGCCGGTGCCGCGGAAGCCCTCCAGGTCTTCGCCTGCTTCGAGGAGCAGTTCCGCGTAGTCGTGCGTGTTGACGCCCACGTACACGCCCGTGCGGCTGCCGCGCAGCGAGGACGGGTCGATGCCCGCGCGCTCGATCGCCTCCCATGAAGTCTCCAGGCGCAGGAGGTGTACGAGGCGGTCAAGGAGCACGCCCGTACGCCGTTCCGCGAGGAGGTCTGGCAGCAGCTGGTCCAGGGCTGCCGCT
>NZ_JBEZJZ010000264.1:0-1277 GCF_040651455.1 Streptomyces sp. NPDC048483 | reverse complement strand
TGGCCGGTCATGCCGCTGGCCTGCTCCCACAAACCCCAAGCCATCGAGACCGCCGGCAACCCCTGAACACGCCGGTGCTGCGCCAAGGCATCGAGGGAAGCGTTGGCAGCGGCGTAATTGCCCTGCCCGGCACCGCCGAACGTACCGGCGACCGAGGAGAACAGCACAAAGGCGGAGAGGTCGCTGTCGCGCGTGAGCTCGTGCAGATTCCATGCCGCATCCGTCTTCGGCCGCAGCACGGTACAGACCCGCTCCGGCGTCAGCGATTCGATGACGCCGTCATCCAGGACGCCGGCGGTGTGAACCACCGCCCGCAACGGCCTGTCTTCAGGGATTCCGGCCAGCACCTCGGCCAGGGCGTCACGGTCGGCAGCATCACACGCGGCGACCCGCACCTCCGCGCCCAGAGCCGCCAGCTCCGCCACCAGATCCCCAGCACCCGGAGCATCCAGCCCTCGGCGACTGGTCAACAACAGGTGGCGCACCCCATGCTGCACCACCAGATGGCGGGCCAGCAGACCACCCAACGTGCCCGTACCACCAGTGATGAGAACCGTGCCCTCAGCACCGCCTTCGGCACCCCAAGAAGCAGACCGTACGACCGCGTCCTCGCCCTGGGGACGAACCGCCCGCCGAAGGCGCGGCACGAACACCTCACCACCACGCACCGCCACCTGCGGCTCATCGCCCGGCAATGCCCAAGCACCTATGTCGATACGGGTGCCCGTGTCCGTGGGCGTGCCAGTGCCTATGGAGCCATCGGCGTCGGCGTCGGCGTCGACCAGCACGAACCGGCCCGGATGCTCGGACTGCGCCGAACGCACCAGACCCCAGACTCCTGCCTGCGCCAGCCCGTCCACCGCATCGCCCGGAAGCACACCCACCGCACCACGCGTCACCACAACCAGCCGCGACTGGGCAAACCGCTCATCGGCAAGCCACGACTGCACCAACCCCAACGCCCCGACAACACCCGAACCCTCAAGAGACCCGGACGACATATCTGCAACCACAACCTCCGGAGCCGCCGCAACCTCATCGAGAGCATCGCCCAGCACACCAAGATCCGCGAATGCCCCTACGGGGCCAACCAGCCCACCAAGCCCCACCCAATTCACCGACTCCAATGCGGAGTCAGGCAATTGCAGAGACTGCCAACACACATCAAACAACGAACCACCGTCACCAGAAACACCACGCAACTGCTCCGCAGCCACCTGCCGCAACACCAACCGATCCACCGACACCACCGGCGCACCAGCCTCATCCACCACAAC
>NZ_JBEZJZ010000263.1:0-1278 GCF_040651455.1 Streptomyces sp. NPDC048483 | reverse complement strand
CCGTACCTGACGCACCCAGTACGCCGGCGAGCACAACTCCTCCTCAGAAGCAGCCTCACCGGTGAGGGTGGAGATCACAGGAATCTGCGGCGCCCGGTACGTCAACTGCCCCGCTACCCGGGCGAACTCCTCCAGCATGCCGTCCATCCGATGCGAGTGAAACGCATGCGAAACCCGCAGCCGATTCGCCTTACGGCCCTGTCGCTTCGCCCACTCCCGCACAACCTCCACCGCATCGACATCACCGGACACCACCACCGACTCCGGCCCATTGACCGCAGCAAGCCACACCGACTCACCCAGCAGCGGGACGATCTCCTCCTCGCGGGCCTGGACAGCGAGCATCGCCCCGCCCTCGGGCAGCGCCTGCATCAGCCGACCCCGCGCAGCAACCAGCGTGCACGCGTCCTCGAGAGACAGCACGCCGGACACATGCACCGCCACCAGCTCACCCACCGAATGACCGACGAGTACATCGGGCGCGATACCGAAAGACTCCAGCAACCGGAAGAGCGCCACCTCGACCGCGAACAACCCGGCCTGCGCGTTCACCGTCTGGTTCAGCGCATCCTGGTCCTCGCCCCACACCACCCCGCGCACGGACGAACCCAACGCCCGCTCCAACTCACCACACACACCATCAAAAGCATCCGCAAAAACAGGGAAACGGTCGTACAACTCCCGCCCCATACCCAACCGCTGCGCACCCTGACCCGAGAACAACACTCCTACCCGGCCAGCACCAGCCGCCACCGGAGCCTGGCCCTCCACCACGTTGCGCGAGCCCAGTCCCCCAGCGGCCGAATCCAGGGCATCGAGCAGAGCGTCGATGTCCCGGCCCAGCACCACGGCTCGATGCGGCAATGCCGAACGCGTCGTCACCAGGGAGTGACCCACATCCGCCGGGGACCACTCCGGATGCTCGGCGACAAGCGCACGCAACCGTCGCGCCTGCGCCCGCAAGCCGGCCTCGGACTTCCCCGAGATCACCCACGGCAGCAGGTGTTCCGATGGCCTTACCACATCCTCCTCCGGGGCCTCGGGGGCCTCGGGGACGGGCGCCGCCTCAAGGATGATGTGGGCGTTGGTGCCGCTGATTCCGAACGAGGACACCGCCGCACGGCGCGCCTGCCCCGTCTCCGGCCACGACTGGGCCTCGGTCAGCAGCCTCACAGCCCCCGCGGACCAGTCCACATGCGAGGACGGCTCGTCCACGTGCAGCGTCTTCGGCAGCACCTCGTGCCGCATGGCTTGCACCATCTTGATGATGCCGGCCAC
>NZ_JBEZJZ010000262.1:0-1304 GCF_040651455.1 Streptomyces sp. NPDC048483 | reverse complement strand
TCGACCTGGCGGTCATTCGTGCCGGTGCGGCGTCGGCCGGTGTGCCGCCACTGCTGCGTGACCTGGTGCGGGTGCCGACGCGACGGGCAGCAGGCACCAAGGCCGCCGTAGAGGCTTCGGAATTCGCCGGCCGGCTCGACGGGCTGACCGCGGAGGAGCAGTCGCGCACGGTGCTTGATGCGGTGCGTGCGGATGTGGCCGCCGTATTGGGGCATTCGGCAGGGGCGGTGGCGATTGATCCGGGGCGGCCGTTCACGGAGATCGGGTTCGATTCGCTGACGGCGGTGGAGCTGCGTAACCGCCTGTCTGCCGTGACAGGGCTTCGCCTGCCGGCGACCTTGGTCTTCGACTACCCCACACCGGCTGCTTTGGCGGAATTCGTACTGGCCGAAGTGTCAGGGCGCGGGGCGCGGCAGGTGGGGGCGGCGCGCGCTGCTGTGTCGGTGGCTGGCACGGCGGACGACCCGATCGCGATCGTGGGGATGGCGTGCCGCTATCCGGGTGGGGTGAGCACGCCGGAGCAGCTGTGGGATCTGGTGGCCTCGGGTGGGGACGGAGTTTCGATCTTCCCCACCGATCGCGGATGGGACCTCAATGGGCTGCCGGGGGCCGGCTCGGCATGGGGCAAATCCGGGACCTCCTACGCTCATGAGGGCGGCTTCCTCTACGACGCCGCCGATTTCGACCCCGCGTTCTTCGGTATTTCGCCCCGCGAGGCCCTGGCAATGGACCCGCAGCAGCGACTGCTTCTGGAGAGCACGTGGGAGGCGATCGAGTCCGCGGGTTTGGACCCGGCGGAGCTACGGGGCAGCCAGACCGGTGTGTTCGCCGGCGTGATGTATCACGACTACGGAACCGGCGTGTACACGAGCCCGGACGGTTCCGAGCGGCACGTGGGCTACGGCAGCCCGGGCAGCGTGGTCTCGGGCCGGGTCGCTTACGCCTTCGGGTTCGAGGGCCCAGCAGTCACGGTGGACACGGCATGCTCGTCGTCGCTGGTGGCACTGCACTGGGCGGCACAGGCCCTGCGCAGCGGCGAGTGCTCGCTGGCGCTGGCCGGTGGTGTGACGGTGATGGCGACCCCGGCAGCCTTCGAGGAGTTCTCCCGGCAGGGTGGCCTGGCCTCGGACGGCCGGTGCAAGCCCTTCGCCGACGCTGCGGATGGTACGGGCTGGGGCGAGGGTGTCGGCGTGCTGCTGGTGGAGCGGTTGTCGGATGCCCGTCGGAATGGGCACCGGGTGCTGGCTGTGGTGCGTGGTTCGGCGGTGAATCAGGATGGTGCGTCGAATGGTTTGACGGCGCCG
>NZ_JBEZJZ010000261.1:0-1329 GCF_040651455.1 Streptomyces sp. NPDC048483 | reverse complement strand
CTGTCCGCCGAGGAGGGCGTGGCCCTCTTCGACGCCGCGCTCGGAACCACCGAGCCCATGGCACTCCCCGTCCGCCTGGACCTCGCGGCGCTACGCGCACAGGGCGAGCCCCAGCCGCTGCTGCGCGGCCTGATCCGTACGCGGACCCGCCGATCAGGCGCCGTCGCGGCATCCGGCATCGTGCAGCGCCTGACCGGGCTGTCCACGGCGGAGCGACGCGAGGCGCTGCTCGATGTCGTGCGCGCCCAGATCGCGGCGGTCCTGGGTCACGCGAGCCCGGAGACGGTCGACCCGGACCGGGCCTTCCAGGACCTCGGCTTCGACTCCCTCACCGCGATCGAACTCCGCAACCTGCTGGGCAGGGCCACCGGACTGCGGCTCCCGGCGACGACCGTGTTCGACCACCCGACGGCCGACGCCCTGGCCGGCCACCTCCTGGACGAGCTGTTCGGCGCGGAGACCAAGACGCCGGTCCCGGTGCCCGCCCTCCCGTCGCTGACGGACGACCCGGTCGTGATCGTCGGCATGAGCTGCCGTTTACCCGGCGGTGTCGCCTCGCCCGAGGACCTGTGGCGGCTGGTGTCCGAAGGCGTGGACGCCGTCTCGGACTTCCCCACCGACCGAGGCTGGGAGATCGAGGACACGGATGACCCCGAGCGGGCGGGCGCCATCGCCACTCGCTCCGGCGGCTTCCTGTATGACGCGGCGGAGTTCGACCCCGAGTTCTTCGGGATGAGCCCCCGAGAGGCCCTGACCACCGACGCCCAGCAGCGGCTGCTGCTGGAGACGACCTGGGAGGCGTTGGAACGCGCCGGTATGGACCCGGCCACCCTCCGCGGCAGCCGGACGGGCGTCTTCGCCGGCGTGATGTACCACGACTACTCGACGCTGCTCTCCGGGCGCGAGTTCGAGGGCTACCAGGGCAGCGGCAGCGCGGGGAGTGTTGCCTCGGGCCGGGTCTCCTACACCTTCGGCTTCGAGGGCCCGGCCGTCACGGTCGACACGGCGTGCTCGTCGTCGCTGGTCGCCCTGCACCTGGCTGCGCAGTCGCTGCGCCAGGGCGAGTGCTCTCTTGCGCTCGCGGGCGGTGTGACCGTGATGTCCACACCGCTGACCTTCGTGGAGTTCTCCCGCCAGGGCGGGCTCTCCCCGGACGGGCGCTGCAAGGCGTTCGCCGACACCGCCGACGGCGTCGGCTGGGCCGAAGGCGCCGGAATCCTGGTGCTGGAGCGCCTGTCCGACGCGCGCCGTAACGGGCACCGGGTGCTTGCGGTGGTGCGGGGTAGTGCGGTGAATCAGGATGGTGCGTCGAATGGGTTGACGGCGCCG
>NZ_JBEZJZ010000260.1:0-1369 GCF_040651455.1 Streptomyces sp. NPDC048483 | reverse complement strand
CTAGAAGGTTGATGAAGATGTTGGGTTCTGGCTTCGCCGCGTGAGCGGCGGGGCCAGACTCGTTGTTGTGGTTCAAGGGGAGTGGGTCGGGGAGACGGTCGGGCCGGACGTGTGGGAGACCTGCCGGGAGTTGATCCCGGCGGGGAGCGTGTTCGCGTTCCTGGCCGAGCATCGCGGCGCGTTGTTCCCGGCGGAGATGTTCACGGACATGTATCCGTCGGCGAACGGACGGCCGAGCATGCCGCCGCAGATCCTGGCCGCCGCGATCACGTTGCAGGCCCTGCACGGGCTGTCGGACTTCGAGACGGTCCAGGAATTACGGTGTGACCTGCGGTGGAAAGCCGCGTGCGGGCTCGGTCTGCACGACATGGCGTTCGATCCGTCGCTGCTGGCCTACTTCCGCCGCAGGCTGGCTCGCTCGGCCCGGCCGAACCGGGTCTTCGAAACCGTCCGTGAGGTCGTGAAGGCCACCGGCGCTTTGAAGGGCAAACACCGGCGGGCGATGGATTCCACCGTGCTGGACGACGCGGTCGCCACTCAGGACACCGTCACCCAGATCATCGCCGCGATCCGAGCGGTGATCCGTGAGGTCCCCGGCGCCCCTGATGTGGCCGCGGTGCAGTGCACCGCCCACGACTACACCGACCCGGGCAAACCACGCATCGCCTGGAGTGACGCGCAGGCCCGCGCCGACCTGGTCGATGCCCTGGTCGGCGATGCACTGCGGCTGCTGGGACACCTGCCCGAGCAGGAACTCGGCGAGAAGCCGGCGAATGCGGTCGGCCTGCTGGCCCTGGTCGCCGGTCAGGACGTCGAACCCGCCGACGGCAGTGACGGCCGGGACGGGCGCTGGCGGATCACCCGTGGGACCGCCCCTGACCGGGTCGTGTCCACCATCGACCCCGACAGCCGACACGCCCACAAAACCCGCAGCCACTACCAGGACGGTTTCAAGGCCCACCTGGCCATCGAGCCGGAGACCGGGCTGTTCACCGCCGTCGCTCTCACCCCCGCAAGCGGACAGCAGCACCACGAGGCCAGTGTTGCCACCGAGCTCCTGGCCGACGAAGAACAGCCGGTAAACGCCTTCGGTGACACCGCTTACTCCACCGGCCCAGCCCGCCAGGAGTTAGAGGAAGCCGGACACCGGCTGTTCCTCAAACCCGCCCCACTGCGGCCCGCTGTCCCCGGCGGATTCACCCTCGACGACTTCGCCATCGACACCACCACCGCGACCGTGACCTGCCCCGCCGGACACACCGTTTCTCTCTCGGACCCCAGCGGGCAACACCAGCAACGCAAAGCCACCTTCACCAGCCAGTGCACCGGCTGCCCCCTTCGGCAACGGTGCACCAAGGCCAAGGCGGGA
>NZ_JBEZJZ010000259.1:0-1435 GCF_040651455.1 Streptomyces sp. NPDC048483 | reverse complement strand
GTCTCGCCGCGCCAGATGGTGTCGGCCGCGACTGCCATGATCCCGTTCCTCGAGCACGACGACGCCAACCGCGCGCTCATGGGATCGAACATGATGCGCCAGGCCGTTCCGCTGATCAAGGCGGAGTCGCCGCTGGTCGGCACCGGCATGGAGTACCGCTGCGCGGTCGACGCCGGTGACGTCATCAAGGCGGAGAAGGACGGTGTGGTCCAGGAGGTCTCCGCGGACTACATCACCGTCGCCAACGACGACGGCACGTACACCACGTACCGCGTCGCCAAGTTCACCCGCTCCAACCAGGGCACCTCCTTCAACCAGAAGGTCGTCGTGGACGAGGGCGCGCGCGTCATCGAGGGCCAGGTCCTCGCCGACGGCCCGTCCACCGAAGAGGGCGAGATGGCCCTCGGCAAGAACCTGCTCGTGGCGTTCATGCCGTGGGAGGGCCACAACTACGAGGACGCGATCATCCTGTCGCAGCGCCTCGTGCAGGACGACGTCCTCTCCTCGATCCACATCGAGGAGCACGAGGTCGACGCCCGTGACACCAAGCTCGGCCCCGAGGAGATCACCCGGGACATCCCGAACGTCTCCGAGGAGGTCCTCTCCGACCTCGACGAGCGCGGCATCATCCGTATCGGTGCCGAGGTCGTCGCCGGCGACATCCTCGTCGGCAAGGTCACGCCCAAGGGTGAGACCGAGCTGACCCCCGAGGAGCGCCTGCTCCGCGCGATCTTCGGTGAGAAGGCACGCGAGGTGCGCGACACCTCGCTGAAGGTGCCGCACGGTGAGATCGGCAAGGTCATCGGCGTCCGCGTCTTCGACCGCGAAGAGGGCGACGAGCTGCCCCCGGGCGTGAACCAGCTGGTCCGCGTCTACGTCGCCCAGAAGCGCAAGATCACCGACGGTGACAAGCTCGCCGGCCGTCACGGCAACAAGGGCGTCATCTCGAAGATCCTGCCGGTCGAGGACATGCCGTTCCTGGAGGACGGCACCCCGGTCGACATCATCCTCAACCCGCTGGGTGTCCCGTCCCGAATGAACCCGGGACAGGTCCTGGAGATCCACCTCGGCTGGCTCGCCAGCCAGGGCTGGAAGGTCGAGGGTGCGGACGAGGAGTGGAAGAAGCGCCTCCACTCGATCTCCGCCGACGAGGTCGCCGCCGGCTCCAACGTCGCCACCCCGGTGTTCGACGGTGCGCGCGAGGACGAGATCTCCGGACTCTTCGAGTCCACGATCCCGAACCGCGACGGCGAGCGCATGGTCAAGGGCTCCGGCAAGGCGCGGCTGTTCGACGGCCGCTCCGGCGAGCCGTTCCCGGACCCGATCTCGATCGGGTACATGTACATCCTCAAGCTGCACCACCTGGTCGACGACAAGCTGCACGCACGGTCGACCGGCCCGTACTCGATGATCACCCAGCAGCCGCTGGGTGGTA
>NZ_JBEZJZ010000258.1:0-1444 GCF_040651455.1 Streptomyces sp. NPDC048483 | reverse complement strand
TTCAGTGGTCCCTACCTTGTTGATCGGGATGAGCGAGCCATTCGTAGGGTTGGCTCACCCAGGGGTGTCGGGTGTGGCTTTCAGTGGTCTGCCGTCCGTGGCTTCCTACGATTCGCCGCCCGACACCCCCGACGACTCGGCTGCTGATTAGGAATCGCGATCCGATCGCTGAGTAGGGACTCGCCAGCGAGGTCGTCTGTGGTGCAGGTAAGCAAACGACCCGTGGAGAGCGCGTGACAGTGATCTGGGCCGGCATCGACGCCGGCAGGACCCATCACCACTGCGTGGTGATCGACGACACCGGCAAGCGGCTGCTGTCGCGGCGAGTGGCCAACGACGAGGCGGAACTGCTGAAGCTCCTGGCCGATGTCCTCGCCCTGGGCGACGAGGTCACCTGGGGCATCGACCTGGCCGACGGCGGCGCCGCCCTCCTGATCGATCTGCTTCTCAACCACGGCCAGCACACGCTCTACATCCCCGGCCGAGCTGTCAGCCGAGCCTCCGAGGGCTACCGGGGCGAAGGCAAGACCGATGCCAAGGACGCCGCGATCATCGCCGACCAGGCCCGGATCCGCCGGGACCTGCATCCCCTGCGGCCTGGCGAGGAACTGATCGCCGAGATCAAGGTCCTCACCGGTCATCGCCGCGACCTCACCGATGACCGCACTCGCGTGATCAACCGGCTCCACAACCACCTCACCAGCATCTTTCCTGCTCTGGACCGGGCGCTGGATCTCACGAACACCGGCCCGTTGATCCTGCTGACGGGCTACCAGACCCCAGCCGCCATCCGCAGGATCGGCGTCCGGAGGCTGGAGACCTGGCTGCGTAACCGCAAGGTCCGCAGTGCTGCCCAGCTCGCCGAGACGGCCCTGGCGGCTGCCGAGAGCCAGCACACCAGCGTGGCCGGGGAGAAGCCGACGGCCCAGCTCGTGCACACGCTCGCCAGGGAGGTGATGCGCCTCAACGAGCAGATCACCGAGACGGACAAGCTCATCGAGGCCCGGTTTCGCGAGCACAAACACGCTGAGGTGATCGCGAGCATGCCCGGCATCGGGCCCCTGCTCGGTGCCGAGTTCCTCGCCGCCACCGGCGGCGACATGACGGCCTTCGACAGCCCGGACCGCCTCGCCGGGTTTGCCGGCGTCGCCCCGGCCCCTCGCGACTCCGGCAAGATCAGCGGCAATCTCCACCGACCCAGACGTTACAGCCGACGTCTTCAGCGCGTCTTCTACACCTCCGCGCTGATCAGCATTCGTTGCTGCGAGGAATCCCGCCGCTTCTACGACCGCAAACGTGCTGAGGGCAAGCGGCACACCCAGGCCGTCCTCGCACTCGCGCGCCGCCGAGTCAACGTCCTGTGGGCCCTGTTGCGCGACGGACGGTGCTACGAACCCATACCTCCTGTCACGAACGCCGCTTGACAAAAAGATTAGGAATCGTA
>NZ_JBEZJZ010000257.1:0-1494 GCF_040651455.1 Streptomyces sp. NPDC048483 | reverse complement strand
TTCGGCGGTGAATCAGGATGGTGCGTCGAATGGTTTGACGGCGCCGAATGGTCCGTCGCAGCAGCGGGTGATTCGGCAGGCGTTGGCGAACGCGCGGTTGTCCGGTGCGGATGTGGATGTGGTGGAGGCGCACGGTACGGGTACCAAGCTGGGTGATCCGATCGAGGCGCAGGCGCTGCTGGCGACGTATGGGCAGGAGCGTTCGGCTGAACAGCCGTTGTGGCTGGGGTCGATCAAGTCCAACATCGGCCACACCCAGGCCGCCGCGGGTGTGGCGGGCATCATCAAGATGGTGCTGGCGATGCAGCACGGCGTGCTGCCGAAGACGCTGCACGTGGACGAGCCCTCGTCGCACATCGATTGGGACGCTGGTCAGGTCCGGCTGCTCACCGACGAGACTGCCTGGCCTAAGACCGGGCAACTCCGCCGTGCGGGTGTCTCCTCCTTCGGGATCAGCGGCACGAACGCGCATGTGATCTTGGAGCAGCCTCCGGTTGTGGAGGAGGAGTCTGCCGCCGGTGGGGTGGGCTCGGTTGTTCCTGCTGGTGGGGCGGTGCCGTGGGTGGTGTCGGCGAGGTCTGAGGCGGGGTTGCGGGCGCAGGCGCGGCGGCTGCACAGCTTCTTGGTGGAGCGGCCGGAGTTGTCGCCGGTGGATGTGGGCTTCTCGTTGGCGGTGACGCGGGCGAGTTTTGATCACCGGGCGGCGGTGGTCGGTGCGGACCGTGAGGCGTTGCTGGCGGGGTTGGGGGCGCTCGCGGATGGTGAGCCGGCCGCGGGTGTGGTGCGGGGAGAGGTCGCGGCTGGTGCTGGCCGGGTGGGGGTGTTGTTCTCGGGTCAGGGTGCGCAGCGGCTTGGTATGGGGCGGGAGTTGTACGACCGGTTCCCTGTTTTCGCGGATGCCTTCGATGCTGTCTGTGGGGAGTTGGAGCGGGCGTTGGGTTCGTCTGTGCGTGGGGTGGTGTGGGGTGAGGATGAGGACGCGCTGAACCAGACCGTTCATGCGCAGGCCGGGTTGTTCGCGGTCGAGGTGGCGCTCTTCCGGTTGCTGGAGTCCTTCGGTATCGCGCCGGATGTACTCATCGGTCATTCGGTGGGTGAGCTGGCGGCGGTGCATGTGTCCGGCGTGCTGTCCCTCGAGGACGCGTGCACGCTGGTTGCTGCGCGGGGTCGGCTGATGCAGGCGCTGCCCGAGGGCGGGGCGATGTTGGCTGTCCAGGCCCGCGAGGAGGAGGTCGCACCGCTGCTGGGTGAGTCGGTGTGGCTTGCCGCGGTCAACGGACCTGACTCGGTGGTCGTCTCTGGTGATGTCGATGCGGTGGAGGCTGTGCGGGAGTGGGCGAAGCGACAGGGCCGTAGGACGAATCGGCTGCGGGTTTCGCATGCGTTTCACTCGCATCGGATGGACGGCATGCTGGAGGAGTTTGCCCGGGTAGCGGAGCGGTTGACGTACGGGGCGCCGCAGATTCCTGTGATCTCGACGCTCACCGGTGAGGC
>NZ_JBEZJZ010000256.1:0-1499 GCF_040651455.1 Streptomyces sp. NPDC048483 | reverse complement strand
TCGCCGGAGGTGTCGGTGCGCAGCACCAGGGTGTTGACGAAGAAGCCGACGAGGTCGTCCAGGGCGTGGTCGGTGCGCCCGGCGACCGGGCTGCCGACCGGGATGTCGGTGCCCGCCCCCA
This sequence comes from Streptomyces sp. NPDC048483, assembly GCF_040651455.1. Classification (NCBI taxonomy): domain Bacteria; kingdom Bacillati; phylum Actinomycetota; class Actinomycetes; order Kitasatosporales; family Streptomycetaceae; genus Streptomyces; species Streptomyces sp. NPDC048483. The sequence continues at coordinate 1,378 of NZ_JBEZJZ010000256.1, read as the reverse complement.
GCCGCGTGAACAGCGCCGCGAGCGTGGCCTGGAGCACCATGAACAGACTGGCTCCCGACCGGCGGGCGAGGCCCGTCAGACCGGCGTGCAGCGCCGGGCCGAGGTCGATGAGCAGATGCGCGCCCCGGTACGACGCCACGGCGGGCCGGGGCCGGTCGGTGGGCAGCTGGATCTGCTCGGGCAGGTCCGCCAGCTTCTCCGTCCAGTACGCCAGCTGCCGGGCGAAGAGGCTGTCGGGGTCGGCCGTGTCGCCGAGCAACTGCCGCTGCCACAGGGTGTAGTCGGCGTACTGCACCGGCAGCGGCGCCCACTTTGGCTTGCGGCCCGCGCAGCGCGCCGCGTACGCCTGGGCCAGGTCCCGCGACAGCGGACCCGTCGACCAGCCGTCACCGGCGATGTGGTGCACGACGAGCAGCAGCACCCGCTCATCCGGTCCGGTCTCGAACAGCTCGGCCCGCAGCGGCGTTTCGGCCGCCAGGTTGAAGGCGCACCGTGCCGCCTCCGCCAGCCGCGCCGGCAGCCCGGCGGCATCGGTCCGCGTCACCCGGATCCGGGGCCGGACCGCGTCGGCGTCCCGCACCCGCTGGCACGGGGCCCCGTCGGCCTCGGGGAAGACCGTGCGCAGGGACTCGTGGCGGGCCACGACGTCGGCGAGGGCCGCCTGCAGGGCGGACTCGTCCAGCCGGCCCGACAGCCGCAGCGCCAGCGGAATGTTGTAGGTGGCGCCGGGGCCCTCCATCTGGTGCAGGAACCACAGGCGGCGCTGCGCGAACGACAGCGGCACCTGCGCCGGCCGCTCGACGGCCGTCGGCGCGGGCCTGGTGCGCCCCGCCTCGTCGAGCCGCTCGGCGAGCCCGGCCACGGTCGGCGCCTCGAACAGGGTGCGCAGCGTCGGCTCGACCCCCAGGACGGCCCGTACGCGGGAGACCAGCCGGGTCGCCAGCAGGGAGTGGCCGCCCAGGTCGAAGAAACTGTCGTCGATGCCGACCGCGGACACGCCCAGCACCTCACGGAAGAGACCGGCGAGGAGCTGCTCCCGCGGCGTCCGCGGCGCCCGCCCCGTCTCCTCCGGGCCGAAGGAGGGGGCCGGGAGGGCCTCGCGGTCCAGCTTGCCGTGCGGCGTCAGCGGCAGCGCGTCCAGCGCCACGAACGTGCCGGGCACCATGTGCTCCGGCAGCCGTTCCCGTACGTATCCGCGCAACGCGGCCGCCTGGATGCCCCCGGCCACGGCGGGCACGACGTATCCGACCAACCGCCCCTGGCACACGGTGACCACGGCGTGCGCGACGCCCGGGTGGGCGGTGAGGACGGTCTCGATCTCGCCGGGTTCGATGCGGAAGCCGCGGACCTTGACCTGGTGGTCGGCGCGGCCGGCGAA
>NZ_JBEZJZ010000255.1:0-1590 GCF_040651455.1 Streptomyces sp. NPDC048483 | reverse complement strand
ACGACCTCGTCGGCTTCTTCGTCAACACCCTGGTGCTGCGCACCGACACCTCCGGCGACCCGACGTTCGACGAGCTGGTGCGCCGGGTGCGGGAGAATGCGCTGGCCGCCTACGCCCACCAGGATCTGCCGTTCGAGCACCTGGTCGAGGAGCTCAATCCGGCCCGTTCCCTGTCGCACCACCCGCTGTTCCAGGTGATGTTCGCGCTGCAGAACGCCCCGATGGGCGACTTCGACCTGCCCGGGCTGACGGTGTCGGGGCTCCCCGTGCCGACCGGCACCGCCAAGTTCGACCTGGGCTTCAACCTGGTCGAGCGGTTCGGCGCGGACGGCGCCCCCGCGGGCCTGGCCGGCGCGGTCGAGTACGCGACCGACCTCTACGACCGCGCCACGGTCGACGGGCTCGTGGCCCGATGGACGCGGCTGCTGGAAGCGGTGGTCGCCGACCCGCGGCGGCCCATCGGCCGGATCGAGGTGCTCTCCGCGGACGAGCGGCGGCGGCTGCTGGAGGACCCCAACGACTCGGCGGTGCCGGTCGACGCCGTCCCGCTGCCCGTCTCCTTCGCGCGGCAGGCGCGGACCACACCGGACGCGGTGGCGCTCGTCCATGGGGACGCGTCGTTGACGTACCGCGAACTGGACGCGCGCGCCAACCGGTTCGCGCATGCGCTGGTCGCGCGCGGCATCGGCCCGGAGCGGATCGTGGCGCTGGCCCTGCCCCGCTCGGTGGAGCTGGTGGTGGCCGTCCTCGGCACGATGAAGGCCGGAGCGGCGTATCTTCCGGTGGACCCGGCGTATCCGGGGTCGCGGATCGCGGTCATGCTCGACGACGCCCGTCCCGCCCTGGTCGTGGACGACCCGGACCTGGTCACCGGCACCGCGCAGCACCCGGAGACGGCGCCGGACGTCGCGCTGGACGCGCGGCACCCCGCCTATGTGATCTACACCTCCGGCTCGACCGGCCGCCCCAAGGGCGTCGTGGTGAGCCATGCGGGCATCGCCGGGCTGGTGGCGGCGCAGGTGGAGCGGTTCGCGATCGACGCGGACAGCCGGGTGCTGCAGTTCGCCTCGCCCAGCTTCGATGCGTCCGTGTCCGAGATGTACACCGCGCTGCTGACGGGCGCCACGCTGGTGCTGCCGCCGTCGGAACCCCTCGCGGCGCTGACCGGCCCCAGCCTGGGCGTGACCCATGTGACGCTGCCGCCGTCGGTGCTGGCGGCCGTCCCGGATCGGACCCTGACGGTAGCGACGCTGGTGGTGGCCGGGGAGGCCTGCCCGCCGGAGCTGGTGGCCAAGTGGGCACCCGGACGCCGCATGATCAACGCGTACGGCCCGACGGAGACCACTGTGTGCGCCACGATGAGCGCCCCGCTCACGTCGGCCGGCCAGGTGCCGCCGATCGGGCGGCCTCTCGCCCACACCCAGGTGTATGTGCTCGATGACGGCCTGCGCCCGGTGCCCGCGGGCGTGCCCGGGGAGCTGTATGTCGCGGGTGGCGGGCTGGCCCGCGGCTACCTCAACCGGCCGGGCCCGACCGCCGAGCGCTTTGTCGCGAACCCGTACGGCCCGCCCGGCAGCCGGCTCTACCGCA
>NZ_JBEZJZ010000254.1:0-1625 GCF_040651455.1 Streptomyces sp. NPDC048483 | reverse complement strand
CGGTGTGACGCTGCCGGTCGGGTGCGCGACCGAACGCATCGAAGCTCCGTTGCCAGAGGTGACCTTCCCAAGTCGCCGTCCCACAACGGAGCTTCGATGTGCCGTCAGTCTGCCACCGTCTGCCTGGTCAAGTCGCCCACCCGTCAGCACCGTGCAACAGGCCCGCTGGCCGAGCGGTTGGCCACGCCGGCCGATCCGCGGTGCCGGCGCGGAAGGCGTCACCCCTTCGTGGCGGTGCCGCTGATCGCCTGCTCCGCCGTGGCGAGTGGGGCGAGGAGCTTCGCAGCGATCAAGGAGTGGGCGGCCGACGCCCCGCAGGATGTTCTGGCCCGCCTCGGTGCCCGCACCGCAACCGCTCTGGCCGTACGGGTGGCGCCCAGCGGTGCGACGATCCGCCGGATCATCAAGGACACCTGTCCCGGCGGCCTGGCCGACCTCCTGGGTCACGACCCGGCCGGCACCGACACCCTCGCCCTCGCCCTCGCCCTCGCCCTCGACGGCAAGAGCGCCCGCGGCTCGCGCCACGACACCACCCCGGCCGCCCACCCGCCGGCCGCGACGACCAGCACCGGCACCGGCACCGGCACCGGCACCGGCACCGGCATGACCGTCACCCAGCTGAGGGTCCCGGCCAAGACGAACGAAATCACGTGCTTCGCCGCCCTGCTGGACCCCTATGACCTGCGAGGAGTCACCGTGACCGGCGACGCTTTGCATACCCAGCGCGGCCATGCCCGCTTCCTCGTCGAGACCAAGAAGGCCCACTACGCCTTCACCGTGAAGCGCAACCAGAAGAACCTCTGCGAACAGCTGCGACCCCTGCCCCGGGGCGAGGCGACGGCGAAGTTCTACGACCGCACCACCGGCCACGGCCGCAAGGAGACTCGTGTCGTGCAGGCCCTGACCGTCACCGACCTTGGTGTCAATTCCCCCACGCCGCCCAGGTCGCCAGAGTCCTACGCCACCGCACCGATACCAGGACCGGCCGGCAGAGCCGCGAAACCGTGTACGTCATCACCGACCTGACCGGCCGCCAGGCAACCCCGGAACGCATCGCAAAAATCCTGAGAGCGCACTGGTTGATCGAAAACCGGCTCCACTTCGTCAGAGACACGGCCTTCCGCGAAGACGCCTCAAAGATCCGCACCGGACACAGCCCGGAGAACATGGCCACTCTGCGCAGCTTCGCCATCAACCGACTCCGCACCGCCGGCCACACCAACATCGCCGCAGGACTCCGCACCACCGCCCTCCGCCCTCCGCCCTCCGCCCTCCGCCCTCCGCCCTCCGCCCTCCGCCCTCCGCCCTCCGCCCCTACGAACACCCCCTGACCATCCTCGGACTCAACTGACCTGCAACGATCCGAGATCACGCGACTTTGCAATCGCCCTGTCAGGCAGGCGCTCTATGACGCCTGGCAGGACTACTTCCGGGTGCAGTGAGACCTGCCTCACGGCTACCGCCCAGGCATGGGACCGACTCCGCCCCCGGCTGACCCATCGCTCCGCCTGGGCCGCACAGTTGGGCAAGCTGCCAGTCATCGAGGGCACCGTGATTCACCTGCGGGTCGACCACCTGCCGTCGGGCACCACCCCGAAGCCGGTCCGGCTGTGGTGGTCGGGCAT
>NZ_JBEZJZ010000253.1:0-1897 GCF_040651455.1 Streptomyces sp. NPDC048483 | reverse complement strand
GGGAAGCGGCCGAAGCCGGTGCTCTTGCCGCACCGGATGTGGTCTTCGACGGTGGCGTGTCCGCGGTGGCGAACCTCCAAGAACTGCGCGGAGCCGCCGCCGGAGTATGGGCTATCGGTAAGGGACACCTGGTGCCGCAGGCCCTCGTCGTGATCGAACAGGGACAGTTGGGCGCCGGGGTGCGGTCGCTCGCGCCGCACGGTAATGCGGGTGCGGGCCGGGTTTCCGGCAAGGTCGACCATGCCGGTCAGCTCGGCGGCCTCGGCGCTGTCTCGAAGTGTCCCGTTCTGGTCCAGTGCCGGGTGCCAGACCTGCTTGGTAGGAGCGAGGGTCCCCGCAACGATGGCAGGCATAGGGGTCGGCGTGCCCGGCGCACGGTCCGCACACGCACACGCGCACGCGTTGCCTGCGTGCGATCAGAACGCGGGTCCGCCCGCAGCTCGGACAGCGGGCGGGCCGGCGGCGGGCGTTGCGGTAACACGACTTGCACACCGGGCCCAGTGGCCACCTCGGCGCTGGACGCACACGGTGTGCGTGCCCTTCTTCATGTCCCCGGTCTCATCGACGACCAGCACCGCGTCCTGATCGCGCAGATGTTCCAGCACGTACTCGCGGACATCGTCGCGTACGGCGTCGGCATCCCACCGAGCCCGGCCGAGCAGGTGCTGCATGCCGTCCGGGCGGGTCTCCCCGGCCCACTCGGCGATGCTCCAGCAGTTCTTGCGCGGCAGGTCCGACAGCAGCCCCAGCACCAAGTCCCACACCCGGCGCCGGGGCTCAACCCGCGCGAACCGGCCCGCTATCCGGGACGTCAGGACCTCGAACGCCTCCTGCCGGCGGGCAGGGTCTACGTTGTGGCCCGCGGCCGCCGCATGATCTTGAGTCTTCACACATCGATGATCAGCGGTGGGCGTACTCGTACCCGCCCTCGGCAGCAAGATCACGATCTACGGCTGGAGTACTAATACTCCAGCCGTGCTTCTCCATTTGTGCTGGTCAGCGAGCCTGTTTCGAGTCTAGTTGGCTGACGCTCCGTCAGGGTAGTTGCTGTTCGTGACTCACCCGATCGGGGTGCGTGCGGCGCTGGTAGTGGCAGCAGCGTGCGATGGCTTGGTGGCGTCGGCGCCAGTGCGACCAGCGGAGCCGATATTCGGGACCAGGTAGCCGGGCTGCTGGGGAATGGGCAAGGTCCAAGAGTCGCCGCACTTCTGCCACGGTGAGGGGAAGGAGGCTGACGGATTCGTTTCTGCGACCCCCTTTTCGGCGGCTGTGGCCGACATCGCGGCGAGGAAGGCGTGGGCGAGCATGGCCAGGGTGATGTGGCGGTACCAGCCGACGTAGCGGCGGACCTCGTACTGGTCCAGGCCGCACTCGTTCTTCGCGGCCTGGAAGCACTCCTCGATGGCCCAGCGGGAGCCGGCCACGCGGACCAACTCGGCGACGGCCGTCTCGCGTGGTGCGAAGGCGAGGTAGTAGGCGATCTCGTCGGGGCGGGCCAGACTACGACGGGCCAGCACCCAGCGGTGGTGCGTGGGTGCCTCGCCGTTCGCGTCGTCGACAGCGGGGAGCTTGGCTGCTGCCCAGTCGTAGACCCGCGGCCCCTTCGCGCCGTCCCCGCACGAGATCCGCTCCCAGGCGTCGTCCGGGGCGCCGGTCAGGACATGGTCGATGCGCCAACTTCCCGCAGGCGACTTGACCTGCTGCGACTTGGGAACTGCCAGCACATAGCCCACACCGGCTTCCTCCAGAGTCCGTCGGAAGCCCCGCTCCTGCCCGTAGGCCGCGTCAGCAGTCACCCAGGCTGGGAGCGCGGAGCCGAGCGCACGCAGCACCATCGCACGCGCCATTTCGGGCTTCGTCGCAAAGGACTTGTCCTCTGGGATTCTCGCTGTCCGAC
>NZ_JBEZJZ010000252.1:0-1977 GCF_040651455.1 Streptomyces sp. NPDC048483 | reverse complement strand
GCAGCGGGTGATCCGGCAGGCGTTGGCCAGTGCGGGGTTGTCGGCGGCGGATGTGGACGCGGTGGAGGCGCACGGTACGGGCACGGCGCTGGGCGATCCCATCGAGGCCCAGGCACTGCTGGCCACCTACGGTCAGGAGCGGCCGCAGGACCGTCCACTGCTGCTGGGTTCGGTGAAATCCAACATCGGTCACGCGCAGGCGGCTTCGGGTGTTGCGGGTGTCATCAAGATGGTGCTGGCGATGCGGCACGGTGTGTTGCCGCGGACGTTGCATGTCGATGAGCCGTCGGCGCACGTGGACTGGAGTGCCGGTGCCGTTGAGCTGCTGTCCTCTGCGGCGGAGTGGCCGCAGGGGGAGGGGCCGCGCCGTGCGGGTGTCTCTTCCTTCGGCATCAGCGGTACGAACGCGCACGTGATCCTGGAACAGCCCGAACCGATCGCCGCGGACGCCGAACCGGACACCCCGATGACCGAGCCCGGCGCGCTGGCGTGGGTGCTCTCCGGCAGGAACGAGGCCGCGCTGCGTGGCCAGGCGGCACGACTGCTGCCCCTCGTCGCCGGCCGCGAAGCGCGGTCCGCGCGGGACATCGGCCACTCCCTGGTGACCGGACGGTCGAGCTTCCCCCACCGTGCGGTGGTGTGGGGCCAGGACCGCGACGCACTGGTGCTCGCCCTGTCCGCACTCGCGGTGGGCGAGGCCGACGCCGGTCTGGTGGACGGCCCGTCCGATGCGGGAAGGACGGCCTTCTTGTTCTCGGGTCAGGGATCGCAACGGCTCGGCATGGGCCGGGAGTTGTATGCCCGCTATCCGGTCTTCGCGGAGGCGTTCGACGCGGTGTGTGCCGCTTTGGACGAGCATCTGGATCGTCCCCTGCGGGAGGTGGTCTGGGGCGAGGCGGCGGAGCCGCTGAACCAGACCGCTTATGCCCAGGCCGGGTTGTTCGCGATCGAGGTGGCGCTGTACCGGTTGGCGGAGTCGTGGGGCGTGCGCGCCGACTTCGTGACGGGACATTCGATCGGTGAAGTCGCCGCGGCGTATGTGGCGGGTGTCTTCTCCCTCCCGGATGCCTGCGCGCTGGTGGCGGCCCGGGGTCGGCTGATGCAGCAACTTCCGCTCGGTGGGGCGATGGTGGCGATCCGGGCGACGGAGGAGGAGGTCCTTGCGCACCTGACGAGGGAGGTGTCGATCGCGGCGGTCAATGGTCCGTCGTCGGTGGTGGTCTCCGGTGTCGAGGACGCGGTGCTCGCCCTCGCGGCGTACTTCGAGGGGGAGGGGCGCAAGACCAGCAGGCTGCGGGTCTCGCACGCCTTCCACTCGCCGCTCATGGAACCGATGCTGGCCGACTTCCGCGCGGTGGTGGCTCGGCTGTCCTTCGGCACGCCGACGATCCCCGTCGTGTCGAACCTGACGGGCCGGCTCGCCGAGCCCGAACAGCTCGGCCAGGCCGACTACTGGGTCCGGCACGTCCGCGAGGCAGTGCGTTTCGCGGACGGGATACGCACTCTGCACGCAGAGGGGGTGACGCGCTTCCTCGAACTCGGCCCGGACGGTGTGCTGTCGGCGATGGCACAGGAGTCGCTACCGGACGACGTCGTGCTCGCTCCCGTACTGCGCAAGGACCGGCCCGAGGAGGTGGCGCTGCTGGGCGCCCTGGCGCAGCTGTACGTCCGGGGCGCGAGCGTGGACTGGGCGGCGCAGTTCGCCGGCTCGGGTGCGCGGTGGGTGGATCTGCCGACGTATGCGTTCCAGCACGAGCGGTTCTGGCCGTCGGGCGGGGCGGTGCGCTTGGGCGATGTGCGGTCCGCGGGCCTGGACTCGGCCGGGCATCCGCTGCTGGGCGCGGCGGTGGAACTGGCGGGCTCGGGCGGCTTGTTGTTCACTGGGCGGCTGTCCGTGGCTTCGCATCCGTGGCTGGCGGATCATGTGGTGCTGGGGTCCGTGCTGGTGCCCGGCACGGCGCTGGTGGAACTGGTGCT
>NZ_JBEZJZ010000251.1:0-2141 GCF_040651455.1 Streptomyces sp. NPDC048483 | reverse complement strand
AGGCGCGCACCTCTGCACGATTCGCTCGCTGCGCTCGCTCATGCCGAAACCTCGACTCCCAATAGCAGAATGTCCCCCGACTTCCTACATCAGGGTGCACGGGGACGGCGACCGCTCCCAGTGCACTATGTCCCGAAAGGTAGCGGGGCTTGGGGTTTGTGTGCCCGGGTGCACCCGTGCTGACCTGCGAGAACCCCGCCGCGGCGGGGCGTTGGTCACAATCCTGGCGGCTATTGGGTCGCGATCTTGTTAACAGGTGACACAGGCCACCCGTCGTCGCCACAGGTGCCCGTACGACCGCGAAGGGTGCGCGCGGAGCGGGAGTTGACCGCTGCTCCGCACGCACCCTTCGGGCGGCACCCCCTGCCAGAGGGAGCCGGTGGCTCAGCTCAGCCGCGCGTGCTTGTGGTCGCGCTGTGCTTCGCTTCCGCTGCGGGCAGGTGCCGGGCACTCGTTCCTCGCGCCCGACCCCTACCCTCCGCTGCAGCTCAGCTCAGCCGCGCGTGCTTGTGGTCGCGCTGTGCTTCGCTTCCGCTGCGGGCAGGTGCCGGGCACTCGTCCCTCGCGCCCGACCCCTACCCTCCGCTGCAGCTCAGCTCAGCCGCTCGATGACCATCGCCATGCCCTGGCCGCCGCCCACGCACATCGTCTCCAGCCCGAACTGCTTGTCGTGCCACTGGAGGGAGTTGATGAGGGTGGTGGTGATCCGGGCGCCCGTCATGCCGAAGGGGTGGCCCACCGCGATCGCGCCGCCGTTGACGTTCACGCGGTCCAGGTCGATGCCCAGGTCGCGGTACGAGGGGATCACCTGGGCGGCGAACGCCTCGTTGATCTCGGCCAGGTCGATGTCGGAGACCGAGAGGCCGGCGCGCTGGAGGGCCTGCTTGCTGGCCTCTACGGGGCCGTACCCCATGATCTCGGGGGAGAGGCCGGAGACGCCGGTGGACACGATCCGGGCCAGCGGGGTCAGGCCCAGCTCGCGCGCCTTGGTGTCGGACATGATGACCAGCGCCGCGGCGCCGTCGTTCAGCGCGCAGCAGTTGCCGGCGGTGACCAGGCCGTCGGGGCGGAAGACCGGCTTGAGGCCGGAGACGCCCTCGACGGTGACGCCGGCGCGCGGGCCGTCGTCCTTGGAGACGACCGTGCCGTCGGGCAGCTCGACCGGGGTGATCTCCCGCTCCCAGAAGCCGTTCTTGATCGCCTGCTCGGCGAGGTTCTGGGACCGTACGCCGAACTCGTCCATGTCCTGGCGGGTGACGCCCTTGAGGCGGGCGAGGTTCTCCGCGGTCTGGCCCATCGCGATGTACGCGTCCGGGACCAGCCCGTCCTCGCGCGGGTCGTGCCAGTCCGCGCCCTCCTGCTCGGCGCGGGCCGCGGTGCGCGCCTCCGCCTCGGCGAACAGCGGGTTGTGGGTGTCGGGCAGGGTGTCGGAGTTGCCCTTGACGGACCGCGAGACGGTCTCGACGCCCGCCGAGATGAAGACATCGCCCTCGCCGGCCTTGATGGCGTGCAGCGCCATCCGGGACGTCTGGAGCGAGGAGGAACAGTAACGGGTGACGGTGCAGCCGGGGAGGTGGTCCATCCCCATCTGGACGGCCACGATGCGGCCGAGGTTGTGGCCCTGCTCGCCACCGGGCAGGCCGCAGCCGAGCATCAGGTCGTCGATCTCGGTGGGGTCCAGCTCGGGGACCTTGGCGAGGGCGGCCTCGATGATCTTCGCGGTCAGGTCGTCCGGGCGCAGATCCTTGAGCGAGCCCTTGAAGGCGCGGCCGATCGGGGAGCGGGCGGCTGAGACGATCACGGCTTCGGGCATCACGGCTCCAGAGGGGTATCGGTGATGGACTCTCAGGGAAGTTACCTGCACGTAGTGCCCAGGTCACGGGGTGCGTGCTGTGATGCGGGCCTCTTTTCTAAGCGGGCGCTTATGGGAACGGGAAGGGGCCGTCCGGTATTCCCGTACGGCCCCTTCTCCCGGCCCGCCGTCACCACCCGATCTGCGGCACCTCCGTCGGCTCCGGGGCGGGCAGCTGGCGCCGCCTGCGGTGCTTGAGCAGGGCCCAGGGGGCGCGGCGCCCGCTGACCTGCGCCCGGCACGGCGTCGACCGCGGTCAGATCGACGTCTCCGCCGCCGTCATCCGGCT
>NZ_JBEZJZ010000250.1:0-2254 GCF_040651455.1 Streptomyces sp. NPDC048483 | reverse complement strand
TCAACAGCAGGTGCCGCACACCATGCTCCGCCACCAGATGCCGAGCCAACAGACCACCCAGCGTGCCCGTACCACCCGTGATCAACACCGTGCCGTTTGACCGGAACAGGCCGTCCGCCGCCTGCGCATCGGCGGAGCCGGTGGCATCGCCTCGCGGCGCGACCCGCGCCAATCGGGGGACCAGCGGCACGCCGTCGCGCACCGCGACCTGTGGCTCGTCGGTGCTGATGACGGCCAGGGCCATAGGCAGCGACTCGCTGAAGGCCACTGGCACATCCAGCTCCTCGGGGTCGTCGAGATCCACCAGCGCGAAGCGGCCGGGGTGCTCCGACCTCGCGGAGCGCAACAGGCCCCAGACGCCGGCCTGGGCGACGCCGTCCGCGCTGTCCTCCGGCGATGCGCTGACCGCGCCACGCGTCACCACGACCAGCCGGGAATCGGCGAACCGCTCGTCGGCCAGCCACGCCCGCGTCAGTTCCAGTGCCGAGTGCACATAGGCCCGTGCCGTCAGATCGGTGGAGAAGACGTCGGCCAACTCGACGACGACGGTGGCCGGTACCGGTGCCCCCTCGTCGATGGCGTCGACCAGCGCCGTCAGGTCCGCGTAGCAGCCATCGGGCCCGTTGAGCTCGCCCAAGCCGACCCAGTCGGGCGCGCCGGCCCCGCCCGCGGTGCCAGTCCACCGGGACGACGGTACGGGTGCCCACTCGACCCCGAGCCGAGGCGCCTCGTCCCCGGCCGCCCCGATCTGCCGACTGGACACCGACTTGGACACCAGCGCGTCGACGGTGCCGACCAGGGCACCCGTGGCATCGGCCAGCGTCAGGGACACGCCGTCGGAGGACTCCGCGGGTGCCAGGCGAACTCGCATCGTGGCGGCGCCTGCGGCATGGAGGCTGACGCCGGTCCAGGAGAACGGCATCCGTACGTGCCCCGGAGTGGGCTGTTCGACGAAGGACGCCAGCCGGAGGCTTTGCAGCACGGAATCGAGAAGCGCCGGGTGGAGCCCGTAGTCCTCGGACGAGGCGCGCATGTCGTCTGGCAACCGCACTTCGACGAACAGTTCGTCGTCGCGCTGCCAGGCGGCTCGAAGTCCACGGAAGGTGGGGCCGTACTCGTAGCCCATGGCGACCAAGCGCTCGTAGAAGCCATCGATCTCGACGGGAAGCGCGTCGGCCGGCGGCCAGATCTCAAGGCCCGTGGACGACGGCCGGCCGACCGTTTCCGTAAGCACACCCGTCGCGTGCCGGATCCAGCCGTCCTCTGCGTCGGACTCACGGCGCGAGTGGATCGCCAAGAGCCGCCTGCCGGTCTCATCGGGCGCGTTCACGCTGACTTGCACCTGTACGCCACCGGATGCGGTCAGCTGCAGCGGCTTCTCCAGGATCAGCTCTTCCACCGAGTCGTAGCCGACCTGGTCGCAGGCGCAGACCGCCAGCTCCAGGAAGGCCGCGCCGGGCAGTACGACCGTGCCCAGTACGGCGTGGTCGGCGAGCCACGGGTGGGTGGACAGCGACAGCCGTCCGGTGAGGACGACCTGGTGCGAGTCAGCCAACGTCACAGCCGCACCCAGCAGCGGGTGCCCAGCCGAGCCCAGACCCAGGCCCCGCACATCACCAGGACGCCGGCCGTCCGGCTTCGGCCAGTACCGCTGTCGTTGGAAGGCGTAGGTCGGCAGGTCGACGCGCTGGGGCTGATTCGGGGCCGGCAGCTTCTCCCACGCGACCGGAAGACCCTGAACATGCGCCTGCCCGAACGCCGTCAGCAACCGCTCCAGACCGCCGTGATCACGGCGGAGCGTACCGAACGTAGCGCCGTCAACGTTCGCGTCCTCAAGGATCTGCTCGATGCCCACCGTCAGAACAGGATGAGCGGAAGCCTCGACAAACACAGAGTGGCCGGCGTCGACGGCAGCACGCACGGCATCCTCGAAACGGACCGTCTGCCGCAGATTCCGGAACCAGTACCCGGCATCAAGGTCGGCCGTGTCGATCAGCTCACCGGTCAGCGTGGAGAAGAAACCCACCAAGGAAGAGGACACCGGACTGATCGAGGCAAGATCCGCCAGAATCCGATCCCGGAGAGCCTCCACATGCGGGGAATGCGACGCGTAATCCACGGGCACCCGACGCACCCGTACGCCCTCGGCCTCCCAAGCAGCCTGCACCTCATCCAGAGCCTGGGCATCACCGGACACCACCGTGACCCCAGGACCGTTGACCGCGGCAACACCCAGCCCGGGGTACCCGGCCAG
>NZ_JBEZJZ010000249.1:0-2266 GCF_040651455.1 Streptomyces sp. NPDC048483 | reverse complement strand
CCCCCGCCAACAACGACTCCCGGTCACCCCCCACCACCACAGCCCGGTAGTCCAACACCGCCCGCGACGACGCCAACGAGAAACCCACATCCGCAAGCGACAACTCCGGGCGCTCAGCAACAAACGCACCCAACCGCTCCGCCTGCCCCCGCAACCCCGCCTCGGACTTGCCCGACAGCACCCACGCCACCGGCCCCTCACCCAACACATCCGCCTCGGGCCGCGCCACCTCAGCAACCGCTGGCGCCTGCTCCAAAATCACATGCGCATTCGTGCCGCTGATGCCGAACGACGACACACCCGCCCGACGCAACCGTCCTGTCCCAGGCCACAGTTGGGTCTCGGTCGCCAGCTCCACCGCACCCGCAGACCAATCCACATGCGACGACGGCTCATCGACATGCAGCGTCTTCGGCAGCACACCGTGCCGCATTGCCTCGACCATCTTGATCACACCGGCCACACCCGCAGCAGCCTGCGTATGCCCGATATTCGACTTGACCGACCCCAGCCACAGCGGACGGTCCTCGGCACGCCCCTGCCCGTACGTCGCCAGCAGCGCCTGCGCCTCGATCGGATCACCCAGCGTCGTACCCGTACCGTGCGCCTCCACCACATCGACCTGGTCGGCTGTCAGCCGCGCGTTCGCCAGCGCCTGTCGGATGACGCGCTGCTGGGACGGGCCGTTGGGCGCCGTCAGACCGTTCGACGCGCCGTCCTGATTCACCGCCGAACCGCGCATCACAGCCAGTACTCGATGCCCGTTGCGCCGTGCCTCGGACAACCGCTCCAGCACCAGAACGCCCACGCCCTCGGAGAAGCCGGCACCGTCGGCGGCATCGGCGAACGCCTTGCATCGGCTGTCGGAGGCCAACCCGCCCTGCCGGGACATCTCAACGAGCAGTGACGGGTGTGCCATGACGGTCACGCCACCGGCCAGCGCCAGCGAGCACTCGCCACCGCGCAGCGCCTGCGCAGCCAAGTGCATGGCGACCAGCGACGACGAGCATGCGGTGTCCACCGTCACCGCCGGGCCCTCGAAGCCCAGCGTGTACGAGACACGGCCGGAGACGACACTGCCGGAGTTACCGGTGCCGATGTAGCCCTCGGCTCCTTCCGGCACCGCGCGCAGCCCTGACGCGTAGTCGTGGTACATCACGCCGCTGAAGACGCCGGTCCGGCTGCCCCGTAGCGTGGACGCGTCGATACCGGCGTTCTCGATCGCCTCCCATGAGGTCTCCAGCAGCAGCCGCTGTTGCGGGTCCATCGCCACGGCCTCACGCGGCGAGATGCCGAAGAACGCGGGGTCGAAATGGCCGGCGTCGTAGAGGAAGCCGCCTTCGAAGCCCGTGCGGGCTTCCGGGGCGAGGGCGGCGAGGCCCTCCAGATCCCACCCACGGTCGGTGGGCAGCGCGGAGACGGCGTCACCGCCGGACTCCAGCAGCTGCCACAGCTGGTCCGCGGTCGCGATGCCACCGGGATAGCGGCAGGCCATGCCGACGATGGCGATGGGCTCGTCAGGGGCGGCCGCCCGGACCGCCGGTGCGGCCTGACCGTGGTCACGGCCGGTGGCCTCACTCACCACATACTTCGCGAGAGCGGCGATGTTGGGATAGTCGAAGACCAGGGTCGCGGGCAGCCGGAGGCCGGTCGCCGCTCCGAGCCGGTTGCGCAGTTCGACCGCGGTGAGCGAGTCGAAGCCCATGTCGGTGAAGGAGCGGCCCGGATCCACGGCGTCCGCCGATGCGTGTCCCAGCACCTCGGCGACGCGCTGGGACACCAGGACGGTCACCAGGCGGATTTGTTCCTGGCCACCGAGCTCGGCCAGCCGTGCGGCAAGCTCGCCCGCTCCGGCACCGGCGGTCTGGACCGTACGCCGCGTGGGCACCCGCACCAGTCCGCGCAGCAACGCCGGAACACCCGAGCGCGCGGCGCGCGCCCGTACCCGGCCGAGGTCCAACGCGATCGGCACCACCACTGCGGCCTCAGCCGCCAACGCCTCGTCGAACAGCGCCAAGCCGTCCGACGTGGACAACAGCTCCATGCCGGATCGAGCTGCCCGCGAACGGTCCTCGTCCTCCAGGTGGCCGGTCATGCCGCTGGCCTGCTCCCACAAACCCCAAGCCATCGAGACCGCCGGCAACCCCTGAACACGCCGGTGCTGCGCCAAAGCATCGAGATACGCATTCGCCGCCGCGTAATTGCCCTGCCCAGCCGCACCAAACACACCCGCGGCAGAAGAGAACAGCACAAAAGCAGAAAGACC
>NZ_JBEZJZ010000248.1:0-2486 GCF_040651455.1 Streptomyces sp. NPDC048483 | reverse complement strand
CGGCCAACACCTTCCTGGATGCCCTGGCCCAGCACCGCAGGGCCCGGGGTCTGCCGGCCACCTCGCTGGCCTGGGGCCTGTGGGCCGAGGCCAGCAGCATGACCGGACACCTTGCCGCCGCCGACACGACCCGCATGTCCCGGGGCGGTGTGCGGCCCCTCACCACCGAGGAAGGCATGACGCTGTTCGACGCCGCTCTCCGCACGGCCACGGCGACGCTCGTTCCGATCAACCTGGACCTCGCGGGACTGCGAGCGAAGGCGACCCCGGTCCCCGCCCTGCTGCGCGGACTGGTCCGTACCGACAACCGACGGATCGCGGAGTCCGCCGACGCCGGACAGGGCTCGTCCTTCGCACAGCGCCTCGCCGGCATCGCCGAAGCTGACAGGGACAGGTTCCTGCTGGACCTCGTCCGCGGCCATGTCGCGACCGTACTGGCCTATTCCTCGGCCGACATGGTTGAACCGGGCCGGGCGCTGAGCGAACTCGGCTTCGATTCATTGACCTCGGTCGAGCTGCGCAACCGGCTCGCCACAGCGACCGGGCTGCGCCTGCCGGCCACCCTGGTCTTCGACTACCCGACGTCGGCCGCGCTGGCGGCCTACGTGCGCGACTCGCTGGACACCGACCAGGCCCCGACGCGCCAGGTGACACTGCTCGACGACCTCGGCCGCCTTGAGGCCGCGCTCTCCGCCGTCAGCCCCGAAGAGCTCGCCTTCG
The DNA here is from genome assembly GCF_040651455.1 of Streptomyces sp. NPDC048483. Taxonomy (NCBI): domain Bacteria; kingdom Bacillati; phylum Actinomycetota; class Actinomycetes; order Kitasatosporales; family Streptomycetaceae; genus Streptomyces; species Streptomyces sp. NPDC048483. The sequence goes on along the minus strand of NZ_JBEZJZ010000248.1, from coordinate 1,766 downwards.
CGGACAACGAGGCCACGCGGGACAGCGTCGCGGCCCGGCTGCGGTCCTTGCTGCACCGCTGGAACGAGGTGCAGGCGGGGCCGGACGCCGGTGCCGACGACAGCGATCTCGACGAGGCGAGCGACGACGAGCTTTTCGAGGCTCTCGACAACGAACTGGGGCGCTCCTGATGAACAAGTGGGACGACGGCCGCGGCCGATACGAGGGTGCGCTGTGACGGTGAACGACCAGAAACTCCGTGACTACCTGAAGCGGGCGACCGCCGATCTGCGCGAGGCCAATAGGCGCGTCCGCGAGTTCGAGGAGCGGGAAGCCGAGCCCATCGCGATCGTTGGCATCGGCTGCCGGTATCCCGGCGGCGTCCGGTCGCCGGAGGAGCTGTGGGAGCTCGTCGCCTCCGGCAACGAGGCCATCGGTGCACTGCCGACCGACCGCGGCTGGGACCTGGAGAAGCTCCTCGACCCCGACCCGGACCGGCCCGGCACCAGCTACTCCCACGCCGGCGGATTCCTTTACGACGCGGCCGACTTCGACGCCGACTTCTTCAGGGTCTCGCCGCGTGAGGCGGTGGCGATGGACCCGCAGCAGCGGCTGCTGCTGGAAGTCTGTTGGGAGGCGTTCGAACGGGCCGGCATCGACCCGGCGTCGTTGCGCGGCAGCCAGACCGGTGTATTCGTCGGAGCCGCCCCGTCCGGTTACGGCTCGGGCCGGCGGGCAAGCGCCGAGAACTCCGAAGGCCACGTCCTCACCGGCAATGCGACCAGCGTCATCTCCGGCCGCCTCGCCTACACCTTCGGGCTGGAGGGCCCGACGGCGACGGTCGACACCGCCTGCTCGTCGTCGCTGGTGGCACTGCACTGGGCACGTCAGGCGCTGCGGCAGCGCGAGTGCTCGCTGGCCATCGCCGGCGGCGTCACCGTCATGGCGACGCCGGGCATCCTCACCGCGTTCAGCCGGCAGCGAGGCCTGTCCGCGGACGGCAGGTGCAGGGCGTTCGGCACGGGCGCGGACGGCTTCGGCCTTGCCGAGGGCGCGGGCATGCTGGTCCTGGAGCGGCTGTCCGACGCCCGACGCAACGGACACGACGTGCTCGCCCTCATCCCCGGCTCGGCGATGAACCAGGACGGTGCGTCGAACGGCCTCACAGCGCCCAACGGCCCCTCACAGCAGCGCGTCATCGTGCAGGCTCTGGCGAACGCTCGCCTCTCGAGCCAGCAGATCGACGTGGTGGAGGCGCACGGTACGGGTACGACGCTCGGTGATCCGATCGAGGCACAGGCCCTGATCGCCACCTACGCCCGCGGCCGCGACGCACAACGCCCGCTCTGGATGGGCTCGTTGAAGTCCAACATCGGTCACACCCAGGCCGCCGCGGGAGTCGCGAGCCTCATCAAAATGGTGATGGCGATGCGGCACGGTGTGCTGCCGAAGACTTTGCATGTCGACGAGCCCACACCGCATGTGGACTGGTCTGCGGGTGCGGTGGAGCTGCTGTGCGAGGCGCGGCCTTGGCCGGAGACGGGTCAGGCGCGTCGGGCGGGTGTGTCGTCGTTCGGTATGAGCGGCACGAATGCGCATGTGATTTTGGAGCAGGCGCCGGCGGTTGCTGAGGTGGCGCGGCCCGAGGCGGATGTGTTGGGTGAGGGGCCGGTGGCGTGGGTGCTGTCGGGGAAGTCCGAGGTGGGGTTGCGGGGGCAGGCGGAGCGGTTGGGTGCGTTTGTTGCTGAGCGCCCGGAGTTGTCGTCTGCGGATGTGGGTTTCTCGTT
>NZ_JBEZJZ010000247.1:0-2548 GCF_040651455.1 Streptomyces sp. NPDC048483 | reverse complement strand
CCTCGATGATGGCCTCGGACGATGACACGATGCGCCGCTTCACCTCCGACTACCAGGACCATCTCTACCAGGACAAACAGATGTTCCTCGGTACGCGGACGGCCGTGGCCAATGACAACCGGGTGGCCCCGCTGGTCTTCCGCTTCGGGCTCAGCCGCAGGGGGCTGTTCGGGCGGCAGCGGCCGCAGCACACCGTGCTGTCGTTCTTCGACACCGCCGGTGAGGACTTCAACTCCCGTGAGAGCGTGGAGATCAACACCCGCTATCTGGCGAACGCCGACGGGATCGTTCTGATCCTGGACCCGCTGCAGATGCCGGGCGCCCGTCAGTTGGCGCTGCCCGGTACCGCGCTGCCGGGCTCGGAGGGCGTGGATGCGCCGGTCAATGTGCTGAGCCGGGTGACGGGCATGCTGCTCGCCGGGCAGAAGGGCGGTACGCCCGGCAAGGTGGCCACCCCGATCGCGGTGGTGTTCTCCAAGCTGGACGCCTTCTGGCACCAGCTGGAGAACGGCAGTCCGCTGCGCGCCCAGCCGCCGTCCGGGGAGCGCTTCGACGTCGAGGACAGCCTCAGCGTCCATGAGGAGGTGCGCCAGCTGCTCAAGGAGTGGGAGGGCATTCCGATCGACCGGATCCTGGAGAACACCTACGCGCGGTTCCGGTACTTCGGGGTGTCGGCGCTGGGCGGCAGCCCCACCGACGACGCGCGGGTCGCGGCCACCGGGATCCAGCCGTACCGGGTGGCGGATCCGCTGCTGTGGCTGCTGAGCGAGCTGGGGGCGGTTCCCCGGTCGGGCCGGGGCTGAGATGGCGTTCCAGCAGCTGTACTACACCTCGTGCGAGCGGGGCCTGAGCGGGTTCTCGGGGTTTCAGTTCAATGCGGTGAGCGCCGGGGTGTCGGCGGAGACGATGCACGAGGTGGAGGCGCTCACCGGCTATGAGCCGCCGCGCTCGCTGCTGTATTCGGACGCGCCGGAGGATCTGGCCCGCTGCCCGGTCAACCTCTGCTTTCTGCCGACGGGGTCGGCGGCCACCGTGGTCCGTGTCGGCTATGTCGGCCGCGATTCCGCCCGCCGGTTCGGCAACTACTTCGCGCACGCCCTGCACAGCACGGACTTCGCCGCGGACGGCGACGGGGGGCCGGCCATCGAGCTGTGGGACTCGCCCGACTGGACCGGCCGGGTTTCCCAGGACACCGAGATTCCGGCGCTCGCGGGCGCGCCACGGCGCGGACCGCTGACCCCGGAGACGGTGCACCGCTTTGTGGCGGCGGAGCCGCATGCCGAGGCGCAGCTGCCGCAGCTGCTGGCCGCGGTCCTGGCCGCCCTCGAGGAGAAGCGCTCGGTGATCGTGGTCGACACCTCCACGGACCGGATCGCGCACTGGTTCGCGGCGGTGTCGTATCTCCTTCCGCCGCCGCTCGCCCGGGAGTTGTCCTTTGCGACGTATCTGCACAAGCCGGGGCGCGGCCGGCTGCATCTGATCGGGGCCCTGCCGGAGACCAGGATCGACATCGGGCCGGACGACCAGGACGCCTTCCGGATCTTCGATTTCACGGCGGGCGAGTTCCCGGCGGACGGCATGGTGCCCGTCCATTACCTCGTACGGCTGCTGGCCGGTATCGGCGTCGCGCAGGCGCGGTCCGTGTGGTCGTGGACGATGGCGTACACGCGGGGCGGCGAGCGGCACCAGGAGCAGTGGCATGCACCGCTGGCCGCCGCGGCCGCCGCGGGCGGGGTCGTCCTCGAACCGCAGCATGTACGGGCCGTCACGGCATGGCTGGCCGACGCCGGCCACCTGGGCGAACTGCGGGCCGCGGTGGCCCGGGACCTCTATCTCCAGCAGCGCGGCCTCGACGAGGAGCAGCTGGGCGCGCTGAGCGCGGCGGCCCTGGCGGGCGGCGACCGCGATCTGCACCAGGAGCTGGAGGGCCGGCTGCACGAGTCGCGGATGCGCGCGTACATGCAGGGCGCCGGGCAGGCCGCGGCCCCGGTTCCGTTCAGCGATCCGGCCGAGCGGGCGCGGGCCCTGGAACACTGGCGGGAGCTGCTGGGCGAGGCCGACGGGCACCGGCAGACGGTTCGGCTGTTCCTGTGGGCGTGGGGCACCGAGCTCCGGCCGCCGCGGGAGGTCACCGCACCGGCGTACGCGGCCCTGGCGAGGTCACTCCTGGAGTCCACGGCGACCCGGTCCACCGACCCCCAACTCATCGCTGAAACCGGCGAGTTGCTGGAGCTGAGCACGGCGTTCCGGCGGGCCCTGGTGGAGAGCGTCGCGGAGCTGCTCGCGGGCCGGGCCGGGCAGTCCGCCGTGTTCTCGCAGTTCCCGGCGCGGCTGCTGCACCGGGAGCACCTGCGGGACCGGCCGGAGCTGCTGGAGCACTACTGGGTGGCGCGGGCCGAGCGGGAGCCGGAGGGCGCCGTCGACATCCTGTTCCGGATCCTGGGGCTGCGGGTCGGCTTCAGCACATCAGGGCCGTGCCGGAGATCCCGCGGACGGCCACCGGGAAGATCCAGCGCCGCACGCTGCGCGAGCAGGTACGGGCGGATTC
>NZ_JBEZJZ010000246.1:0-2573 GCF_040651455.1 Streptomyces sp. NPDC048483 | reverse complement strand
CGGACCTTGACCTGGTGGTCGGCCCGGCCGGCGAACTCCAGCTCGCCGTCCGCGCGCCACCGGGCCAGGTCACCCGTGCGGTACATCCGGGACCCGGCGGGGCCGTACGGATTCGCGACGAAGCGCTCCGCGGTCAGGCCCGGACGGCCCAGGTAGCCGCGGGCCAGCCCGGCACCCGCGAGATAGAGCTCTCCCGGCACACCGGGAGCGACCGGCCGCAGCGCGGAATCGAGCACATACACCTGCGAGTTGGCGATCGGACGCCCGATCGGGACCGGCAGCGGGCAGTCGTCCAGCGCGGTGGGCAGCGGGTACGCGGTGACCACATGGGTCTCGGCGGGACCGTAGTGGTTGTGCAGCCGCCGGCCCGGCCGACGGGCGTGGAACCGGCGCAGCCCGCCGCCCAGCCGCAGCGCCTCGCCGGCCTGCGCGACCACCCGCAGATCCGGCAGCTCCCGGCCATGCTCCTGCGCCGCCTCGGCGAGGGCCTCGAGCACCAGGGTGGGCGCGAACAGCTCCTCGACCCGGTACCGCTCCAGCCACTCGGCCAGCAGCTCCGCGCTACGGCGCTGCTCGTCGGCCGGCACCACCAGCGTCTTGCCGAACAGCAGCGCGGACAGCATCTCCTGCACCGAGACGTCGAAGCTGACCGCGGTGAACTGTGCGGTACGCGTCCGCGGAGCACCGCCGACGGCGCGGTGGTGCCAGTGCAGCAGATTCACCACCCCAGCCGACGGCATCACGACCGCCTTCGGCCGGCCCGTCGAACCGGAGGTGTAGATCACGTAGGCCGGGTGGTGCGGGGTCAGTGCCGTGGTGCGGTCGGCGTCGGTGGGATCGGTGCCGGGGTGGCCGGGGCCCGGATCGATGGCCCGCGGATCGTCCAGAACGAGGGCGGGGCGCGCATCGGCGAGCATCAACTCGACGCGCCGCTGCGGGTATTCGGGGTCGATCGGCAGATACGCGGCGCCGGCCTTGAGGACCGCGAGGACGGCGACCACGAAGTCGGCGGAGCGGGGCAGCAGCAGCGCGACGATGTCCTCGGGACCCACGCCACGGCCGATCAGCGCATGCGCGAGCCGGTTGGCGCGGGTGTTGAGAGCGTCGTATGTCAGCTCGGTCTCGCCGAACAGCACGGCGGGCGCGTCCGGTGTGGCCCGCACCTGGGCCTCGAACAGCTCGGGCAGACCTGCCGCCGGAACGTCGAGGGCGGTGTCGTTGGCCTCGACGAGCATTCGGTGACGCTCCTCGGCGGTGAGGATGCCGAACCGGCTGAGGGGCCGGTCCGGATCCGCGACCACGGTCCGCAGCAGGCGCACCCAGCGGGCGAACAGATCCCGCACCGTGGCCTCGTCGAACAGATCGGTGGCGTACTCGACGTAGCCGCCCATGCCCTGGGGCGCGCCGTTGCCGCCCCGCTCCAGGAGGTGGAACGACAGGTCGAACATGGCGGTGGGCGGCCGTACGGGCACGATCTCGGCCCGCAGTCCCGGCAGGGCGAAGTCGCCACCGGGCACGTTCTGCAACGCCAGCATGACCTGGAACAGCGGCTGGCGGGCCAGCGACCGGGCCGGGTTGAGCGCCTCGACGAGGTACTCGAACGGCAGGTCCTGGTGGGCGTACGCCGTCAGTGCGCGCTCGCGCACCCGGGCCAGCAGCTCCGCGAACGTCGGATCGCCGGAGGTGTCCGTCCGCAGCACCAGCGTGTTCACGAAGAACCCGACGAGCCTGTCCAGGGACTGGTCCGTGCGGCCCGCGATCAGGCTGCCGATGGGGATGTCGTCCCCGGAGCCGAGCCGGTTCAGCAGCGCGGCGAGTCCGGCCTGCAGCACCATGAACACGCTCGCGCCGCAGTCCCGGGCCAGGCCGACGAGCCCTTCGTGCAGGTCCGCGTCCAGCTCGACGGACAGATGCGCGCCCCGGTAGGACGTCGTCGCGGGCCGGGGCCGGTCGGTGGGCAGCTCGATCTGCTCCGGCAGCCCGGCCAGCGTCCGCGTCCAGTAGGCGGCCTGCTGGGAGAAGAGACTGTCGTCCTGGGCGCGGTCGCCGAGGAGTTGGTCCTGCCACAGGGTGTAGTCGGCGTACTGCACCGGCAGCGGCGGCCACGTCGGCTCCGCCCCCTGGCACCGGGCCGTGTACGCGGCGGCCAGATCCCCGGCGAGCGGGCCGAGCGACCAGCCGTCACCGGCGATGTGGTGGACCACGACCAGCAGGACGTGCTCGTCCGGCGCGAGCGCGAACAGCTCGGCGCGCAGCGGAATATCGCCGGCAAGGTCGAAGCCGCGCCGCACCGCCTCGGCGAGCAGCTCCGGCAGATCCTCCTCGGCCGCCTCGGTGACGACCAGCCCCGGACGGGCCTGCGCGGCATCCAGCACGTGCTGGTACGGCACGCCGTCCCGCTGCGGGAAGACGGTGCGCAGGCTCTCGTGCCGGGCGACGACGTCCGCGAGCGCGTCCTGCAGTGCCGCGGGGTCGAGGCTGCCGGACAGTCGCCATGCCAGCGGGATGCTGTAGTTGGCGCCGGCCCCTTCCAGCTGGTGCAGGAACCACAGGCGCCGCTGTGCGGAGGACAG
>NZ_JBEZJZ010000245.1:0-2594 GCF_040651455.1 Streptomyces sp. NPDC048483 | reverse complement strand
GGCGGAACAGCCCGGCGCCCAGCGCGAGGCACACGGCGCCGCCGATGACATAGGGCGTGGTGTCGGGGCTGCCGGTGTCCGCGAGGAGGCGCCGGACGGCGGCGGAGTGCGGGGCGACGCCGGTCCCGGCGTCACCGGCGGCCGCGCCGGGGCGGGCCGCGGAGGCCGCCCGCAGGCCGGAGCCGGCCGCTCCGCCGTCGCCCATGCTCGCCTGCGCGGACGGTACGAACCACAGGGCGAACAGCACCGAACCGGCGGCAGCGGCGGTCAGCAGTGGTCGGCGTGCGGTCACCGAACGGTCCTCCTCGTGGTCCGGCGCATCGGCCGTCGCTGCCGGCCGGGGAGGCGGCGTTGACATGGGCCGTTGACCGCAGATGTTAGTGACCGCCGCGGGTCGCGGGGAAGTCGGGACACGGACGTGCTTACGCTCCGTCCCATGAGCAATGGTGAGACATCACGTTTTGTGCGGCTTCATGTGGAGCTGGTCATGGAGGTCACCGACGCCGAGCGGCTGACCGGTGCCGCCCTCGACCACATCGGCGGCGATCCGTCCCTCCCCGACGACCAGCGCCAGCAGGCCCTGGACACGGTCCGGGAGGACCCCGCGGAGGCGCTGGCCCATCTCGTCGACCCGTTCGACCTCGTCACGGCGGTGCCGGGCACCGAGCTCGCGCACGCCTCCTGGAGCAGTGAGGAGATGACCGACTACGACCCGGACGCCGAGTGGGACGCGGCGGAGTGGGATCTCGCGGACGACAGGACCGCGGAGGCCTGATCCCGCACCGGTCCCCGCCGACCCCTGCCGACCTCGGCCCCTGTATGACGTGGTTCATACGGGGGCCTCCTATCTGCGTGGATGCATTCCCTTTACGTCCGTTTTGAGTGGCATCCCCCACATCCCCCTTTTCTTTTCCGCCCGGGTGGCACACGGTCGATGAACGACAGACGTACGACAGCTCGACTCATCGGATCGGGAGTTCTGACGGGGGACCTGGGTTCGGTAGCTATGGAGATACGTGTGACAACGGACAGCAATCGCGGCAAGGGCCTGATAACCGGCGCCGCACTGCTCGGGGGCGTACTCACCCTCGCGGCGTGCGGCGGCGCCAATGGCGACGACGGCAGCCAGGCCGCACACAGCGCCAAGCCCCAGCACGAGAACGCCCGGCAGGTCGATGCCGCGGCCGCCCGGGACGCCTCGCAGGCCAAGATCGACATCGCACCCCAGGACGGCACGACCGACGCCGGCCTCAACAGCGACGCCAAGGTCACGGTCCGCGGCGGCACACTCACCCGTGTCACCATGACCTCCGTGGACGCCGGCACGACCGTCGCCGGCACCCTCGCCGCCGACGGCTCCTCCTGGAAGCCCGACACCGCGCTGGCCCGCGCCACGAAGTACAAGGTCACGGCCCACGCCGTGGACTCCCAGGGCCGCAAGGCGGTGGAGAACTCCACCTTCACCACCGTCTCCCCGTCGGACAGCTTCATCGGCACCTTCACCCCCGAGGACGGCTCGAAGGTCGGCGTCGGCATGCCGGTGTCCGTCAACTTCGACAAGCCGGTCGTGAACAAGCAGCGCGTCGAGTCCGCGATCAAGGTCGCCTCCAGCAGCAACCAGCAGGTCGTCGGCCACTGGTTCGGCGACAAGCGGCTGGACTTCCGCCCCCAGAGCTACTGGCAGGCCAACTCCAAGGTCACCATGAAGCTCGGCCTGGACGACGTCGAGGCCTCGCCGGGCGTCAAAGGCATCCAGAACAAGACCGTCAGCTTCACCGTCGGCCGCTCGCAGATCAGCACCGTCGACGCCAAGACGCACAAGATGACCGTGGTCCGCGATGGCCGCACGATCAAGACCATCCCGATCTCGGCCGGCTCCAAGGAGCACCCCACCTACAACGGCAAGATGGTCGTCTCCGAGAAGTTCAAGCAGACCCGGATGAACGGCTCCACCGTCGGCTTCGCCAAGAAGGACGGCAAGGGCGAGTACGACATCCCCGACGTCCCGCACGCCATGCGCCTGTCGGCGTCCGGCACCTTCATCCACGGCAACTACTGGGGCAAGGGCATCTTCGGCCACGCCAACACCAGCCACGGCTGCATCGGCCTGGAGGACGTCCGCGGCGCCAAGGACCCGGACACCGACGGCGCCTGGTTCTTCGAGCACTCGCGGCTCGGTGACGTCGTCGAGATGACCCACTCCGGCGACAAGGCCATCCAGCCCGACAACGGCCTCAACGGCTGGAACATGGACTGGTCGCAGTGGGTCGCCGGCAGCGCCCTGCAGTAACGGCCACCTGACGTCCCCGACGCCCGGCGGCGCCGTAAATACGGCGCGCCGGGCGTTGTTGCTGCCCAAGCTCTCGGCTCGGCTCGAGCAGGGGGGACCTCTGCGCGCCCGCCTCACCGCCGAGGGGCGTACATCGGTCAGCGCGCTGGTCCAACAGGGCGGCGCGGGCGAGGAGTTCGCCGCCACACGGGGCGCGGAGCGCGTGCTGCCGAGGACGGCGTACGTACAGGACGTGCGGGCGGTGGTGCGGCGCCCCTCGCCGCGCGAGCTCAGCGCGAACACCGTTCTCTCGCGCAGCGCCCCG
>NZ_JBEZJZ010000244.1:0-2601 GCF_040651455.1 Streptomyces sp. NPDC048483 | reverse complement strand
CCACCGGCACACCAATAGGCACCACACCCTCCCCACCAACCCCCGAACCCACCACACCCACCACCGACGTGATCGTCGCCTCCGTCGGACCGTAGACGTTGAGGTGGCGGGCGGCCGGGAAGACCAGCTGGGAGCGGTTGACGTCCGCGCGGGTCATCTGCTCGCCGCCGACGATCACCAGTCCGATCCGGGCGGGGCGCAGCTCGGGCGACGATTCGAGCAGTCCCACCAGGCCCTGCCAGTGCGAGGGCGTGAGGTGCAGAACGGTGATGCCGTGGTAGTCGACGCGCCGGACCAGGTCGCTCGGCGACCAGCGGTCCTCGCCCCGCAGCACCAGGGTGGCCCCGCAGGCAAGGGTGGTGAATACCTGCTCCAGGGAGACGTCGAAGCCCTGCGCGAGGAAGTGCAGCACCCGGTCGTCCGGCTTGAAGGCGTACATCTCCTGCATTGCCGCGGTGTGCTCGTCCAGCGACCGCTGGGACACCATCACGCCCTTGGGCCGGCCGGTGGAGCCGGATGTGAAGACGGTGTACGCCAGTTGATCGGGGGAGCCGACCGGCGCGGGGCCGGTCTCCGGCAGGCTGGGGTCCGCCCATACGCCGTCGAGCTGCACCGTGGGGACGTCGCCAAAGGCTGCCGGGTCGAGCTGGTCGTCCGTGACGACGAGCGATGCCCCGGCGGTGGACAGCATGAACGCCAGTCGGTTGGCGGGCAGTTCGGGGTCGAGGGGCAGGTACGCTGCCCCGGCCTTGAACACGGCGAGCATGCCGACGACCAGCTCGGGCGAGCGACGGACGCAGACGCCGACCGGTTCCGCGGGTCCGATCCCGCGCCTACGCAGATGGCGGGCGAGCCGGTCGGCCCGCTCGTCAAGCTCGCGGTAGCTCAGCTCGTCCTCCTCGCACACGACCGCGGTCGCGTCGGGGCGGGCTGCCACCTGGCGCTCGAAGCGGCGGAGCACGAACCCGTCACCGTCGTGGGAGTGCTCGGCCGTACCCCAGGTCAGCAGCTCCTGGCGGTGTTCCGGCGACACGACGGAGACCTCGGCGAGCCTGCGTTCCGGGTCTGCTGCCATGGCGTGCAGGCCGGTCCGCACGCCCGCGGCGAGCTGCGCGATCATCCGCTCGTCGAACAGATCCTTGGCGTAGAGGATGCGTCCGCGGAGTCCGCGTGCGGTCTCCACGAACTCGATGGTCAGGTCGAACGGGGCGATCTCGACCGGGACGTCGTACTCCTCCACGCGCAGGTCGAGCAGGTCCGGGGTGGGCTGGGCCGGGTTCTCCAGGACGCACATGAGCTGGAAGAGGGGAGTCCGGCTGGGGTCGCGGTCGATCGACAGGTCCTCAACGAGCTTGTCGAAGGGCAGGTCCGCGTGGTCGTACGCGGACAGCGAGACCTCCCGTGTCGCGCGCAGCAGGTCCGCGAAGGTCATGTCCTTGTCGACGTTCAGCCGGATGACGAGCGTGTTCACGAAGAACCCGAGCAGGTCCTCCAGCTCGCTGCGGTTGCGGCCGGCGGCTGCGGTGCCGAACGCCACGTCGCTCCGGCCCGTGTATCCGGCCAGGAGCAGCGCGACGGCGGACATGAGGACCATGTGCAGGGTGGCGCCGAACTGCTGAGCAAGCTCTTTCAGCTCGGCGAGGAACTCGGGGTCCAGGTGGAAGTCGTGACTCACGCCGCGGGTGGCACGCACCGGCGGCCGGGGCCGGCCGGGCAGCACCTCCGCCGGTTCGTACCCGGCCAACTGGGTGCGCCAGTAGTCACGTTGCCGCTCCAGCTCGTCACCGGCCAGCCACTGTTGCTGCCAGGCCGCGTAATCGGCGTAGCTGACGACCGGCTTCGGCAGGTCCAGCGGCTGCCCGTTCAGCCGCGCCGCGTACGCCGCGGAGAGCTCGTCGAGCAGCTTCCCCAGCGACCACCAGTCGGTGACGATGTGGTGCTGGGTGATCGTGACGATCCGTTCGGAGGCACCCAGGCGCACCGTGAGGACCCGCAGCAGCGGCGGCTTGCCGATGTCGAAGGGGCGCATCATGAACTCCCGGACGCGCCGCTTGGCCTCCTGTTCCCGGGTGGCCACCTTGCCCAGCCACCGCAGGTCCACCGGCTCCCAGGGCACGTCCGCCCGATCGAGGACGTGGAGCGCCGGGCGGCCCTGCGCCCGTTGGAATCCGGTGCGCAGAATGTCGTGCCGTTCGAGCACAGAGTGGAACGCGTCCTTCAGGACGTCCTCGCGGAGATCCCCGCGGATCCGGAAGGAGAGCGAGACGTTGTACTGGCCGCTCTCCTGCTCGTACTGGTCCAGGAACCACAACCGCTGTTGAGCGAAGGAGAGTTGTCCCTCCTCGTTGCGTACGCCCCCGACAGCCAAAGTCTTCCTGAGGCTCTCGCTGCCCACCCGTGCGGCGAATTCCTCCAGCAGCGGCGCCTCGAAGATCGAGGATATGGGGAGCTCGGCATCGTATTCCCGGCGGATCTGCGAGATGACCCTGGTGGCGGATATGGAGTCGCCGCCGAGGGCGAAGAAGTTGTCGTGCAGACCGACCCGGTCCACCCCCAGCACCCGCCGCCACACCTCCGCGACAGCCCGCTCCAACTCACTCA
>NZ_JBEZJZ010000243.1:0-2714 GCF_040651455.1 Streptomyces sp. NPDC048483 | reverse complement strand
CATGAGTCGCACCGGCGTCAGTGGGAAGTGCCTGCACCAGGCAGCCCCCGGTGTGGTGGCGAGCTGCCGCACCGCCCTGCACGGGCACGGCTAGCTGTACTGACCGGAGACGTTGATTGAGGGCAGGACGTTCCGATCGGCGCTCACGAAGCTGGGGTTGAGTGCCTTTCAGCCAGGTCTCTGGCGAGCTGTCTGATGCGTTCGCGGGCTGTCTCTGGGGTGAGTATCTCGATGTGGTCGCCGAACTGGAGGAGCTGACGCACTGACTCGATGTCGGGGTAGCGGACGACGACGGTGCACCAGCCGTTCTCCGCGTCGGAGATATCGTGGATGCGGTTGCCGAGGATGCGCCATGCCAGGTCGAGGCCATTTTCTGGCAGACGGACGGTCACGCTCACGCGACCTTGCCCCTCGGTACCTTCCTTTAATGCGGTCCATCTGGTGCGGAGGGTTTCGCCTGGTCGGAGAGCAGCGGGCGCGTCGAGTTGTTCGTAGGACGAGAGTCGTTCCAGAGCGAACAGTCGACCGTCCCCCTGGTCATCGGCGATGAGATACCAGCGGCCTGATTTCGCCACGATCCCGTACGGGTCGACCACCCGCGTTGAGGCCTGATTCTCGGCGCTGCGCCGGTACTGGATTCGCAGCCGTCGTCGGCGTCGCAGGGCCGAGGCTAGATCCGATACGTCGACCGCTGCCTCTGAGTCAGCAAACCACGCGGTGCTGTCCACCAGCACCAGGTCCGCCAGTTGCAGCAGGCTCGGCGACCCAGGTGCTACAGCCTGCCGGGCGGCTATCTTGCGCGCGGCCGACTCCCACACCGCAGACAGGCCCATACGCTCAAGTTGCGCGCTGTCCAAACCGGCTACGGAGAGGGCCTCCAGCTCTGGTGGTTCCAGATGGGATGCGTTGAGCCTTGCACTGGGGAGCAAGACGATCCCGCCGTTCCGCCCGCGTTCGGCATAGACAGGCACACCTGCTGTCGAGAGCGCCTCGACATCCCGCAGCACAGTCCGCCGAGACACTTCCAGACGCTCGGCGAGATCGGTGGTGGTGATGCGCTGACGGGTCTGCAGGAGCAGCAAGAGGTGCAACAGCCTCGAAGCCTTCATGCTGACTAATGTTCGCAGAAAAGGTGACAGGTTCTGTCGCGATGAGGCGATCAACTGGAGCGGTACCGAGACTTCAACGATCTGAGGAGCGCTCTATGCCCGCACCCAACCTGTTCCTGATCGGCGTCCGCGACGCCGAGGCCGCTACCGCCTTCTACAGCGACCTGTTCGAGATCGAACCGACCTTCATCAGTCCCCACTACGTAGCTTTCGAGGTTGCCCCCGGTGTCCTGTTCGCGCTGTGGACGGGCTACAGCGAGCAAGCGGTCCCGAGCACCCCTCGCACAAGCGAAGTCGGGCTGATGGTCTCCGGAGCAGCGACTGCGATTGACGAGATCTTCACGAGTTGGGTCTCGAAGGGAGTCCATGTCGTGGAGGAGCCGCACGACGCTGTCTTCGGCCGCACGTTTGTGATCACCGACCCCGACGGCAACCTCATCCGAGTCTCCCCGGTGGACTGATCTGCACGCCCCCCTACCCACACGTCTAGTTGTCGAAGGGCCGGCCACACACGATGGTCGGCCCTTCAGTCTGTCCAGGAGCTCAGAAATGTCACATCCGAACGCTGCCCTCACCCCGCGCCACCGTCTGAAAGTCGCGCGACTCGTCGTTGACGACGGCTGGCCCATCAGCGAAGTCGCGGCCCGATTCCAGGTGTCCTGGCCAACCGTAAAGCGCTGGGTCGACCGCTACCTTGCAGGTGAGTCCATGCAGGACCGATCCTCACGACCCCGGATATCGCCGAGCAAGACAACCATCACCGTGACGAAGAGGTGCGTCAACCTGCGACTGCGTCTGCGAGAAGGGCCGGTCCAGCTCGCCGCGAGACTCGACATCGCCCCGTCGACAGTGCACCGAATCCTGCGATCAGCCCGACTGAACCGACTTGCCTACGTCGATCGCGCGACTGGTGAACCCGTCCGGCGGTATGAGCACGACCACCCGGGATCGCTGGTGCACGTGGACGTGAAGAAGCTCGGGAACATTCCCGATGGCGGCGGTTGGCGCTACGTCGGCCGCCGCCAAGGCGAGAAGCACCGCGTCGCGACTCCGGGCAAGTCACGCAACGCCTACGGCGGCCCGAAGCTCGGATACGCGTTTGTGCACACCGTCATCGACGACCACTCTCGCGTCGCCTACACCGAGGTCCACAATGACGAGACGGCCATGACCGCAGTCAGCGTGCTGCATCGCGCGGTGGAGTGGTTCGCCGAGCGCGGCGTCACCATCGAGAGGGTGCTCTCGGACAACGGCGGCGCCTACCGGTCCTACTTGTGGCGCGACACGTGCGACGCCCTCTCGATCACGCCGAAGTTCACGCGCCCTTACCGTCCGCAGACCAACGGCAAGGTCGAGCGCTTCCACCGCACCATGGCCGACGGCTGGGCCTACGCCCGCTGCTACACCAGCGAGCAACAACGCCGAGACGCTCTGCCACCGTGGCTGCACCAGTACAACCAGCACCGTCCGCACACCGCTTGCGGCAACCAGCCCCCGTTCTCACGATTGATCAACGTCCCCGACCAGTACAGCTAGCGACCTTCCGCGGTTACCGCCCGGGGCGATCCCGTACCGCTTCCCCGCCGTGCTTCTGCGCCCCCTCGT
>NZ_JBEZJZ010000242.1:0-2737 GCF_040651455.1 Streptomyces sp. NPDC048483 | reverse complement strand
GTCGTAGGAGATATCTGCAGCCGCCGGCTCCGCGTATTCCTTGGGGGGCCGGTTCTCCACCAGCTTGATGAACACGCTCATACCTTGACGATAGAACCCTCGCGGTTTTCTCGCGTGACATGCCGCCTGCGGAGCAATGGATCAGACAGATCCGACAACCGTTGCACGCTGCTCACATCGATCACTGCCATGCCGGGAGTTCATGTGCGCACATCCTTCAAGGGAATTCCTGAGAACGTCCGACCTCGCATGGCCCGCGCCACCGCGGGCACCACCCCTACAGGCTGCCGGCAAAGGGCCCGCGATGGCAGGAGTTGAACGCCGGCCCCGGACAGGGGGCCCGGGCCGATCGGAAGCGTTCGGGGAGCAGCTTCTGGGGACCTTGCTGGACCGGGGGCACGAGTCACCGCCGCATCTGCTCGGTCCGCTGATCGCGGAACAGGTGGGCCGGCTCGGCGGCCGCGAGATCGCGATCCTTTTGCAGGACTACGGACAGCTGCTGCTGGTGCCGGTGCCCGGCGAGGGGCTGATGACCGGTGAGCCACAGCCGATCGACGATTCCGACGCCGGCCGGGCCTTTCTGGACGGGCGTCGCGTCGAGATGGAGCAGGCCGACGGTGTGCGGGTCTACCTGCCTCTGCTGGACGGCGGGGACCACGTGGGCGTCATGGCCGCCACCCTGGACGCCGTCGACGACGACGACCGGCGGCTGCTGCGCAGAATCACCGCTCTGGCGGCCGACATGCTGGTGACCAAACACGGCTACACCGATCTGTTCTTCCGGGTCCGGCGCAGGGAACCGATGAGCGTCGCCGCGGAGATCCAGTGGTCGGTCCTGCCACCGCTGGCGATGTCCGTGCCCCGGGTCGCGGTGGCCGGGATGCTGGAGCCCGCATACGACGTCGCGGGCGACAGCTTCGACTACGCCCTCAACGGCGACATCCTGCACGTGGCCGTGGTCGACGCGATGGGCCACGGTCTGGACGCCGCCACGATGGCCACGGTGGCCATCGGCGCCTACCGGCACGCCCGGCGCATCAGCATCGGGCTGTCCGAGATCTACGCGTTCATGGACCGGGCGATCGCCGGCCAGTTCGGCCCCGACCACTTCGTGACCGCCCAGATGATGCGGCTCAACACCGCGACCGGGCACCTTCAGTGGGTCAACGCGGGCCATCCCGCGCCCCTGCTCATCCGCGGGCAGCACGTCATCCGGCGGCTCCACAGCCCGACCACCCTGCCGGTCGGATTCGGTGGTCAGGAACCCCGGATCAGCGAGCTGGCCCTGGAGCCGGGCGACCGCGTCCTGTGCTTCACGGACGGCTTGATCGAGGAGCACAAAACCGGCGGGGAGGAGTTCGGCGAAGAACAGCTCATCGACTGGGTGGACCGCATCGCGCGCACCGGGACCGAAGTGCGGACGGTGGTCCGCTCCCTCTCCCACACCCTCATGCGGGAACGGGGCGGAATCACCACCGACGATGCAACTCTCCTCCTGGTCGAGTGGCGCGGCGCCACGGACGACCACCAGAGCTCCCGATAAGGGGACAGCACTCGCGCGCGGGACGGCCGGCTGCCTGCAGCCAGGCCGTCTCCCGCGCGGCGGCGCGGGCCGACCGCAGCTGGGCCAGTACGACGTCGTCGATGCCGGCGAGCAGCCGCCAGGCCGTGGGCGTGGCGGCCACCGGGCCGAACGCCTCGCCCTGGTCGCGCGGCACGGCCAGGTCCGTGATCGTCTCGCCGCCGTCGGCGAGCCCGCGAGATCGGTGGCGATGCGACCCGGGTCATGACCGGTGCCACGTGGCCGCAGCGGGCCGAGCGCGATGGAGTACGCGCCTGTCAGCCCGGTCGCCTCGGTGAGATCCGCCAGCAGCCGTGCCCAGGCATGCCCCCCGAACCGTCAGCACTGACATAGACCTTGGGACGCGAACCGATGGCCTGCACGCAGAAAGTGCCTTCCGCTTGGTACGACAGAACCCCTCGACAAGGTTCATCGTCCCAGTTCAGAAGGCACTTTCGCGTTCTGGGCCACCACCTGGACCCGCCGCAACCGAAACGGCGAGGTTAAGCCGTCCCCGAAAGCGCAGGGTCAAGGAATCGAACGAGTCCGCCGGCGAACCGCCGACAGTGCCGATCCCTCCGCAGAACGCTGGGGCGGCGGCCGCAGGCTCCGGCCCCGAGGTTCTTAACCCGGTTAAGGGTGAGCAGGGATCAGCCGGCGCGCCTCGATGTCCTCGTCGGTGAGTGGGCACTGGACGCTCGGTTCCCCGGCGACCAGCCCGTCGCCGCCCGCCCCGGAGAAGGGCTGCCCGAAGGCCCGCAGCTGGTTCGAATGGGCGCTGGACGGACAGGTTCTGGTGCAGCGCACGGAGATCCCGGTTCCCGAGGCGCCCGACGGCCTCATGGTCGTACGTACTGATCCCGGGACCGGTACGTACACCCAGCACTACTTCGACTCCCGCGGTGTGGCGTGCCTGTACGCGATGACCTTCGCCGACGGGGTGTGGACCGCACGCGGGAGTCGCCCCACTTCACCCCGCTGGACTTCCGGCAGCGCTTCACCGGCACGTTCAGCGAGGACGCGAACACCATCACCGGGGCCTGGGAGGTCCGCTTCGACGAGGGCGAGTGGGAGCACGACCTCACGCTCACCTATCGCAGAGTGGGGTGACTCCGAGCCGCTCGGACTCCGGCGAGCTCCCGCACGGTGGCCATGTCGCTGAAGGGCAGCAGCGCG
>NZ_JBEZJZ010000241.1:0-2781 GCF_040651455.1 Streptomyces sp. NPDC048483 | reverse complement strand
ATGGGTCGGGCGCCTCGTGATGCCGAGGCGTATTTGGCGACCGGCAATACCGCGAGTGTGCTGTCGGGCCGAGTGTCGTATGCGTTCGGGTTCGAGGGCCCGGCCGTCACGGTGGATACGGCATGTTCGTCCTCGCTGGTGGCGTTGCATTGGGCAGCTCAGGCCCTGCGTGCCGGGGAGTGCTCGCTTGCGTTGGCCGGTGGTG
This sequence comes from Streptomyces sp. NPDC048483, assembly GCF_040651455.1. Lineage (NCBI taxonomy): Bacteria > Bacillati > Actinomycetota > Actinomycetes > Kitasatosporales > Streptomycetaceae > Streptomyces > Streptomyces sp. NPDC048483. The sequence goes on along the minus strand of NZ_JBEZJZ010000241.1, from coordinate 2,576 downwards.
TGACGGTGATGTCGACGCCGACCGCGTTTGTTGGTTTTTCCCGGCAGAGTGGGCTGGCGGCTGATGGTCGGGTCAAGGCGTTTGCTGAGGCTGCGGATGGTACGGGTTGGGGCGAGGGTGTCGGCGTGCTGCTGGTGGAGCGGTTGTCGGATGCTCGTCGGAACGGGCATCAGGTGCTGGCTGTGGTGCGTGGTTCGGCGGTGAATCAGGATGGTGCGTCGAATGGTTTGACGGCGCCGAATGGTCCGTCGCAGCAGCGGGTGATCCGGCAGGCGTTGGCGAACGCGCGGCTTGCTGCCGCGGATGTGGATGTGGTGGAGGCGCACGGTACGGGTACGACGCTGGGTGATCCGATCGAGGCGCAGGCGCTGCTGGCGACGTACGGACAGGGGCGCGACGAGGACCGGCCGCTGTGGCTCGGCTCGATCAAGTCCAACATCGGCCACACCCAGGCCGCCGCGGGCGTGGCCGGCATCATCAAGATGGTGCAAGCCATGCGGCACGAGGTGCTGCCGAAGACGCTGCACGTGGACGAGCCGTCCTCGCATGTGGACTGGTCGACCGGCTCCGTCGAGCTGCTCACCGACAACCAGCCGTGGACCGGTAATGGACAGGTGCGTCGTGCGGGCGTCTCCTCGTTCGGGATCAGCGGCACCAACGCCCACGTGATTGTGGAGCAGGCTCCGGTTATGGAGGAGGAGCCTGCGGATGAGACGGGCACCATCCCTCCTGCAGGTGCGGCGGTGGTGCCGTGGGTGGTGTCGGCGAGGTCTGAGGCGGGGTTGCGGGCGCAGGCTGGGCGGCTGCACAGCTTCTTGGCGGAGCGGTCGAATCCGCTGTCACCGCTCGATGTGGGCTTTTCCCTGGCGACGACCCGCGCGGGGCTCGACCATCGTGCGGTCATTGTCGCGGCCGATTATGAGGGCTCGCTACGGGGCCTGGCCGCGCTTGCCGAGGGTGCTCCCGCAGGTGACGTGGTGCGGGGAGAGGTTGCTGCCGGTGCTGGTCGCATTGGGGTGTTGTTCTCGGGTCAGGGTGCGCAGCGGCTCGGTATGGGGCGGGAGTTGTACGACCGGTTCCCCGTCTTCGCGGAAGCCTTCGATGGTGTGTGTGGGGAGTTGGAGCGGGCGTCGGGTTCGTCCGTGCGTGGGGTGGTGTGGGGTGAGGATGAGGCGGTGCTGAACCAGACCGTTCATGCGCAGGCGGGTTTGTTTGCGGTCGAGGTGGCGCTCTTCCGGTTGCTGGAGTCTTTCGGTGTCGCGCCCGATGTACTCGTCGGTCATTCGGTGGGGGAGCTGGCGGCGGTGCATGTGTCCGGCGTGCTGTCTCTCGAGGACGCGTGCACGCTGGTGGCCGCGCGGGGTCGGCTGATGCAGGCGCTGCCCGAGGGCGGGGCGATGCTCGCCGTCCAGGCCCACGAGGAGGAGATCGCACCGCTGCTGGGTGAGTCGGTGTGGCTTGCCGCGGTCAACGGACCTGACTCGGTGGTCGTCTCCGGTGATGTCGACGCGGTTGAGGCTGTGCGGGAGTGGGCGAAGCGACAGGGCCGTAGGACGAATCGGCTGCGGGTTTCGCATGCGTTCCACTCGCATCGGATGGACGGCATGCTGGAGGAGTTTGCCCGGGTAGCGGAGCGGTTGACGTACGGGGCGCCGCAGATTCCTGTGATCTCCACCCTCACCGGTGAGGCTGCTTCTGAGGAGGAGTTGTGCTCGTCGGCGTACTGGGTGCGTCAGGTGCGCGAGGCAGTCCGCTTCGCGGATGCGGTGCGTGCAGCTGCGGGTCAGGGTGTGACGCGCTTTGTGGAGGCCGGTCCGGACAGCGTCCTGGCGGCCCTGGCCAGCGCCACCCTTGCCGAGAGGGAGCGTGAGAGTGGCACGGACGCGGAGGCCGGCAGCGTGTGCGTTGCCGCCCAGCGCGCCGATCGCGACTCGGAACACACCCTGCTCACCGCTCTTGCTCAGCTCCACACGGCTGGAATCGCGGTGAGCTGGGATTCGTTGTTCGCGGGTGCGCAGAGGGTCGATCTGCCGACGTATGCGTTCCAGAGGCAGCGGTTCTGGGTGGAGTCGGTGGCGTCGGCGGGTGTGTCTTCGGCCGGGGATGGGGTGGAGTCTCGGTTCTGGGAGGCGGTGGCCGGTGAGGACTGGGAGACGTTGGGCGACGCCCTGGGCATCAGTGAGGACGATTCGCTGACGTCGGCGGTGTCTGCGTTGTCGACGTGGCGACAGGCCTATGTGGCCGAAGCCTCGGTCGATAACTGGCGCTATCGCGTGTCGTGGTCGGCTCTGGCCGAATCCGAGGTGGCCAAGCTCTCGGGGACGTGGTTGTTGCTGACTGGTGAGGGCGGGGATGCGTGCGTTGACATCGCTGGTGTTGTGGAGCGGCACGGAGGCGCTGTTGTGCGGGTCGCTGTCCCGCCTGGGGCTGACCGGTCGTTGCTGGCCGGGGTGGTGCGCGAGGCGGTGGCCGAGGCCGGGTCGGTGGCTGGGGTGCTGTTGGCGTTGGATGTGGTGGGCACTGCTGTGGCGGTGCAGGCGTTGGGTGATGTGGGTGTGGGCGCTCGGGTGTGGGCG
>NZ_JBEZJZ010000240.1:0-2826 GCF_040651455.1 Streptomyces sp. NPDC048483 | reverse complement strand
TGCGGTAGAGCCGGCTGCCGGGCGGGCCGTACGGGTTCGCGACAAAGCGCTCGGCGGTCGGGCCCGGCCGGTTGAGGTAGCCGCGGGCCAGCCCGGCACCGGCGACATACAGTTCCCCCCTGACTCCGGCGGGCACGGGCTGGAGGGCGCCGTCGAGCACATACACACGGGAGTTGGCGATGGGGCGGCCGATCGGCGGCACCTGGCCGGTCGGCGTGAGCGGGGCGCTCATCGTGGCGCACACGGTGGTCTCCGTCGGGCCGTACGCGTTGATCATGCGGCGTCCGGGTGCCCACTTGGCCACCAGCTCCGGTGGGCAGGCCTCCCCGGCCACCACCAGCGTCGAGGCCGTGAGTTCGGCGCCGTCCAGTGCCGCCAGCGCGGAGGGCGGCAGCGTCACATGGGTGACACCGAGCCGACGGTCCGTCAGCGCCTCCAGTGGCGCCTCGGCGGGGGCGAGGACCAGCGTGGCACCCGTCAGCAAAGCGCTGCACAGGTCCCAGAACGACGCGTCGAAGCTGGGCGAGGAGAACTGCAGAATGCGGCTGTCGCCGTCGATTCCCAGCCGTTCGGCCTGCGCCGCCACCAGGCTGGGCACACCGGTATGGCTGACCACCACCCCCTTGGGCCGGCCGGTGGAGCCCGAGGTGTAGATGACATACGCCGGGTGCTCGGGGCGCGCCCGGACGGCCGGATCGGTGTCCGGGTGGCCGGCGGTCTCCGTGACCGCCGCCGGGTTGTCGATCACCAGCGCGGGCCGCGCGTCGGCGAGCAGGAACGCGATGCGCCGGTCCGGGTATTCCGGGTCGACCGGCAGGTAGGCCGCGCCCGCCTTCGCCACCGCGAGGACGGCCACCACGAGTGCGACGGAGCGGGGCAGGGCCAGCGCGACGATCTGCTCCGGGCCGATACCGCGTCCGATCAGCGCATGCGCGAACCGGTTGGCGCGCGCATTGAGTTCGCGGTACGTCAGCCGGGTCCCACCGTGGACGAGGGCCACCGCGTCCGGCCGGGCCGCCGCCCGCTCCTCGAACATCGCGGCGAGGACCGTGTCCGGCACCGGCCGCGCGGTGTCGTTGCCCGCGTGCACCAGCGTGCGGCGCTCCTCGGGGGCAAGGACGTCGAGACCGCTGAGGCGCCGCTCAGGACCGGCGGCCACGGCCGCGAGCAGTCGCGCCCACCGCGCGAAGAGCGTCTCGACCGTCTCCCGGTCGAACACATCGCTGCTGTACTCGACCACCGCGTCGAGGCCCCCCGGAGTGCCCTGCGGGGTGCGGCGCTCGGTGATGCTGAAGGCCAGATCGAGCCGTGCGGTGCCGGTCGGCACCGGCACACCGGTGACGTCCAGCCCGGCCAGGCCGAAATCGCTCACGGGGGCGTTCTGCACGGCCAAAAGGGTCTGGAACAGCGGGTGGTGGGACAGCGACCGGGCCGGGTTCAGCACCTCCACGAGGTGCTCGAACGGGACGTCCTGGTGGTGGTAGGCCGCCAGCGCGGTCTCCCGGACCCGTCGCAGCAGTTCCTCGAAGGTGGGGTCGCCGGAGGTGTCGGTGCGCAGCACCAGGGTGTTGACGAAGAAGCCGACGAGGTCGTCCAGGGCGTGGTCGGTGCGCCCGGCGACCGGGCTGCCCAGCGGGATGTCGGTGCCCGCCCCCAGCCGCGTGAACAGCGCCGCCAGCCCGGCCTGCAGGACCATGAACAGGCTCGCCCCGGACCGGCGCGCCAGATCGGCGAGCGCGGCGTGCACCTCGGCGTCGATGCCCGCGGTGAGGATGCCGCCGCGGTCGGAGGTGGCCGACGGACGCGGCCGGTCGGCCGGCAGCGGCAGCTCTCCGGGCAGGCCGGCCAGCGTCTGGGTCCAGTACGCGACCTGGCGCGCGAACGCGCTGTCCGCGTCGGACTCGTCGCCCAGGACGTCGCGCTGCCACAGGGTGTAGTCGGCGTACTGCACCGGCAGCGGCGACCACTCCGGCGCCGCCCCCTGCTTGCGGGCGGCGTACGCGGCGGCCAGATCGCGCGAAAACGGCCCCATGGACCAGCCGTCGGCCGCGATGTGGTGCAGCACGACCAGCAGGACGTGCTCGTTGGGCGCAAGCGTGAACAGCTCGGCGCGCAGCGCAAGTTCGGTGGCCAGGTCGAAGCCGCGCACGGCGCAGGCACGCAGCAGATCCGGCAGGCCGGCCGCGTCGGTCGCGGTGACCGGGAGGGCGACGTCGGCCTCGTCGGCGGGGAGCACCCGCTGGTACGGCACCCCGTCGGCGTCCGCGAACACCGTGCGCAAGGGCTCGTGCCGGGCCACCACATCCGCCAGCGCGGACCGGAGCGCCGCCCTGTCGAGGTCTCCGGACAGCCGCAGTGCCAGCGGCATGTGGTAGGTCGCGCCGGGCCCCCGCATCTGGTGCAGGAACCACAGCCGGCGCTGCGCGAACGACAGCGGCATCGGCTCCGGGCGCTGCCGCGGCAGCAGCGCCGGCCGTGCGGCACCGGCCTCGTGCAGCCGCTCCGCGAGACCGGCCACGGTCGGGGTCTCGAAGAGGCTGCGCAGGTGCAGCTCCACGCCGAGGGTCGCGCGGATCCGCGACACCAGGCGGGTGGCCAGCAGGGAATGGCCGCCCAGCACGAAGAAGCCGTCGTCGATGCCGACCTGTGACAGGCCGAGGACCTCGGCGAACAGCGCGCACAGGACCTGCTCCTGCGGGGTACGGGGAGCGCGGCCGCCGGCGTCCGCCGCAGCTCCGGCTCGGCCGCGGCGGCAACCATCTGATGCTCATGGGGCTGAAGAACAAGCCGGCCGAGGGCGACACGGTCACCCTCGAGCTGCACTTC
>NZ_JBEZJZ010000239.1:0-2861 GCF_040651455.1 Streptomyces sp. NPDC048483 | reverse complement strand
TCAACAGCAGGTGCCGCACACCATGCTCCGCCACCAGATGCCGAGCCAACAGACCACCCAGCGTGCCCGTACCACCCGTGATCAACACCGTGCCGGCCGGATCGAGCGGCTTGGGGATCCGCAGCGCCAGTTTGCCGACGTGCTTCGCCTGGCTCATGACGCGGAACGCTTCCGGGGCCTGCCGGATGTCCCGGACGGCGGTGGGCAGTGGGGTGAACACGCCCCGCTCGAAGAGGTCCATCACTTCGGTCAGCATCCGGCCGATGTGCTGTGTGCCGGCCTCGACGAGGTCGAAGGCCCGGTACGCGACTCCGGGGTGGTCCCCGGCGACCTTTTCGGGGTGGCGGACATCGTTCTTGCCCATCTCTATGAAGCGGCCGCCGCGCGGCAGCAGGCGCAGCGATGCCTCGACGAACTCCCCCGTCAACGCATCCAGCACCACATCGACGCCGGCGCCCTGCGTGACCTGCATGAACTGCTGCTCGAACGCCAGCGTCCGCGAGGACGCCAGTTCCGGTCCCGAGACCCCCAGCCGACGTACCGCCTCCCACTTGGTGGGGCCGGCCGTGGCGAAGACGCGAGCTCCCAGGTGGCGCGCCACCTGCACGGCCGCCATGCCCACGCCGCCGGCGGCGGCGTGCACCAGAACCGACTCGCCGGCGCTCAGTCCCGCCAGTTCCTTCAGCGCGTACCAAGCGGTCAGGAAGGCCACGGGCACTGTTGCCGCGCGCTCGTACGACCAGCCCTGCGGGATCGCGGCGACCAGTGGTCGCTCTGCCACGGCCACCGGGCCGAGCTGTCCGGAGAACATCCCCAGCACCCGGTCGCCCGGGGCGAGGTCGTGCACGCCCGGGCCGACCTCCAGCACCACTCCGGCGCCTTCTGCCCCCATCGGGACGGCGTCGGGGTACATGCCGAGCCCGATGAGCACGTCACGGAAGTTGAGGCCCACGGCCCGGACCCCGATGCGTACCTCGCCCGCTGCCAGCGGACGCCACGCCTCCGGGTTCTCCCGCAGCGCCAGGTTCTCCAGAGTGCCGGTCGCGGTCACGTCCAACCGCCAGGCGTCACCGTCCGGCAGGCTCAGCCCGTCCCCGCCCGCTCGCGCCAGCCGCGGTACGAGCACGGCACCGTTCCGGACGGCGAGCTGCGGCTCACCCGCCTCGAGCACCTGCGGAAGCACGCCGAGCAGGGCCTCCGTGGCCGTACGGGCCTCAGCTCTGGTACGGGAATCCGCGTCGGTACGGGCTTCACCATCGGCGTCCACCAGCACGATGCGGTCCGGGTGCTCCGACTGCGCCGAGCGCACAAGCCCCCACGCCGCCGAGGCCACCAGGCTGTCGACCTGGTCCTCCGGCAGCGCACCGACCGCTCCTCGGGTGACCAGCACCAGCCGGGCACCGGCGAACCGCTCGTCCGCCAACCACTCCTGGATCAGCTCCAGGACGGAGGCCGCCGTGGCCCGTACGGTCTCGGCGGCGAGCTCCGCGGCGGGCTCCGCGCCGATCTCGACGAGCACCGCGTCGACCGGTGCCTCGCCGGAGTCGATGGCTTCGCGCAGCGCGGCGAGATCGGCGTAACCGCGGAAGGGCCGGCCGCCGACGGAGGACGACGCCATGGTGTCGGCCGCGCCGAGCACCGCCCAGGTACGCGTCGGACCGACGGCCACCGGACGCGGTGCGGGTGCAAGCCATTCGACGGCGTACAGCGAGCTGTTGCGGTGGGCCGCCACGTCGAAGCGCACCGTCGAGGCCGGACGCGACACCAGGGACTCCACCGACGCCACGGGGGCTCCGGTGCCGTCAGCGATGGTCAGCGCCAGACCTTCCCGGCCGACTCTCGACAGCCGTACCCGCAACGCCCTGGCGCCGATGGCGGCGAGTGACACACCGCTCCAGGCGAAGGGCAATCTGCCCACCTCGGTGCCGGTGCCATCGGCGCGTTCCAGGCCGACCGCGATGACTGCTTGTAGGGCGGCGTCCAGCAGCGCCGGGTGCAGACCGAACTCCTCGACGGACTGGTCCGACGGCAGCCGCACTTCGGCGAACACCTCGTCGGCCTGTCGCCACGCCTTCCGCAGACCTTGGAACACCGGCCCGTAGCTGAAGCCGTGGTCGGCGAAGCGCTCGTAGATGTCGGTGAGTTCGACGGGTGTGGTGTTGGCCGGGGGCCACACCTCAAGCCCGGTGGGTGCCGGCGGTGCGCCACCTTGGGCCAGTACTCCCGTGGCGTGCCGTGTCCATGGCGCGTCAGTGTCCTCGTCGGGCCGGGAGTGCAGGACCAGGGTCCGGCGACCCGACGCGTCCTCGGGCTCGACGCTGACCTGAAGCTGCACTCCGCCGGTTTCGGGCAGGGTGAGCGGGGTTTCGAGGGTGAGCTCCTCGACGACATCGCAACCCAGCTGGTGGCCGGTGTGGAGGGCGATCTCGATGTAGGCGGTGCCGGGCAGCAGGACGGTCCCGCGTACGGCGTGGTCGGCGAGCCAAGGGTGGGTGGACAGCGACAGCCGTCCGGTGAGGACGACCTGGTGCGAGTCAGCCAACGTCACAGCCGCACCCAGCAGCGGGTGCCCGGCCGAGCCCAGACCCAGGCCCCGCACATCACCAGGACGCCGGGCGTCCGGCTTCGGCCAGTACCGCTGTCGTTGGAAGGCGTAGGTCGGCAGGTCAACGCGCTGCGGCTGATACGGAGCCAGCAGCTTCTCCCACGCGACCGGAAGACCCTGAACATGCGCCTGCCCGAACGCGGTCAGCAGCTGGGCCATATCGCCGTGATCGCGACGCAGGGTGCCCAACGCGGCACCCGATACGCCCGCGCCCTCAAGCGTCTGCTCGATGCCCATGGTCAGGACCGGGTGAGCG
>NZ_JBEZJZ010000238.1:0-2890 GCF_040651455.1 Streptomyces sp. NPDC048483 | reverse complement strand
CGAGGGGCGGCCGGTGGCGCTGGTGTGGGACGCAGAGGGCGCCGCATGGCGGCGGCAGGTTGAAGGCGACCAGCCCTAGCGCGCTCGTCCGTAGCGCCGTGCGACGTGGTTCCGGTTGAGCACCTTATAGAAGGTGCCGTGTCCGATCGCGGCACGTCTTTTGATGGTGTCGACCGGGACGCCCTCGCGGTACCAGGGGGTCCCGGTCGTAGGGCGCAACCCTCCGCCGGGCTTCCGACGTCGAGTGACCGGCTCCGAGAACCGTGCCCGATGTGACTACTGAGCGCTACATGACGGATGGCGGCGGGCTATAACAAACCATGATGTCTACCGCGACGCGAGCGAGGCATCGTCCCCGCAATCGCCCGCCGCGGAACACGGCACGGCACCGGGCTGGGCACCTACCGCTGGGTTGTCGAGCGGAGCTTCGCCTGGCTGCACGGCTTCCGCCGCCTGCGAATCCGTTGGGAACGGCGAGCCGACATCCACGAAGCGTTCCTCGGGCTCGCCTGCTGCCTCATCAGCCACCGACAGGTCCACGCACTACGCAGACAACTCCGAACTTCCACGGCAGGCACGCGACTTCGCGGATGAGCGTGCGTGTGATCATGCTGGCTTTGCATACTGACTGCCATGGCCACCTATGACACGCTCGGTACGACGTATGCCCGGACACGACAGCCTGATCCGAGGATCGCCGCGCAGATCCACGCTGCACTCGGGGATGCCACAGACGTGATCAACGTCGGAGCGGGCACTGGTTCCTACGAGCCGCCGCAGACGGTCCTCGCGGTGGAACCCAGCCAGGTCATGATCACCCAGCGTCCGCCGGGAGCGGCGCCAGCAGTGCAGGCCGCTGCAGAACACCTCCCGCTGCGCGACAACGCTGCCGATGCCGTCATGGCGCTGTTGACCGTCCACCACTGGGCTGACCTGACGGCCGGAATCAGAGAACTGCGGAGGGTTGCCCGCCGCCGCATTGCCATCCTGACATGGGACCAGCACATCTTCCGCGAGCGGTTCTGGCTCGTACGCGACTACCTCCCGGAGGCCGCCGCTTTCGACGACACCCGGGCCATCCCGACCGACCAGTTGGTTGACCTGCTCGGCGGGGGACGCCAGGAGCCGGTCTGCATCCCCCACGACTGCATCGACGGATTCGGCGCCGCATACTGGCGCCGCCCCCACGCCTACCTCGACCCGCACGTGCGCGCGGGGATCTCCATGCTGGCCCAGACCGGCGACGACGCACTCGCGCCGGGTCTGACCCGGCTCGCCGCCGACTTGACGACTGGCCGCTGGCATTCCCGACACGCCGAGCTGCTTACGCTCGAAACCATCGATGTTGGTTACCGGCTACTCGTGACCGAGCACTGACGCATGTACGTCGCCCCGGGAACAGCCTGTTATCCGAGGTGACAGAGGCCACAGGGACGGATCCGAGATTTATTGCCGGTCGGGCCGGTCCCCGCGCCTAGGAGAGAGAACCTCGAAACCTCTCTGACAAGGAAGGCCCCATGCCCACCCTGGACTCCGTCGGCATCTGCCCTGTGTGCGTCGTCGACGCCGCGCGCCTGGACGCCCCGCCCGACCGCACCGTGATGACCTCGGAGACGGTGCGCGCCCACTACCCCAACCATCTGGTCGAGGCCGTCTGGTACGTCATGGGGCAGATCGACATGGCGGCGGGCTTCCTCCACGGAGCGGTGGAGCTCCCTGGCCTGCCGCCGGGTGGGGCCGAGCGGCTCGCGCCCCTCCTCGTCGGAATGATCGGCAAAGCGCTGCTGCTGCTGGCCGATGTCGATCCCCTGTACCTGACCCGACAGGAGCGCGCGCTGCTGCGGGATGCGCTGACCGCCCGCAACGCCGCCATCGAGGGCGACACCGAAACCGTTGACGCATTCGCCCGGACCTGGCTGGGCCTGGACCGCCCGGAGCGGTGGCGGGAGGCCGTGGAGATGGCCCTGCTCGGCGACTGGGCCGAGTCACTGGGCCAAGGAGCTGCCACCGATCCGTACGTCCGGGGCCTGCTGCTCCGCCAGGTCAGGGCCAGACACCGGGACCTGCGGCCGCTGTGGGAACGGCGGGTGCGGGGCGGGCGGTCCGTTCTCCTCAGCCGACCGGTGGGTACCACCCTGACGGTCGCGGACTTGCTCGCAGAGCACCGCGCCCCGGAGAGCGAGGCCCTGGCTGCCGAACTGGAGGAGGGCCGTCTGGCCTCGGTGCTGCGCGCCCTGCACCCCGCGGAGGCAGCAGTCGCCCGCGCCTGGGCCATGAACGGGGAGAGCTGGGACCGGGCTGCGGCCGCGGCTGGGCAGCCGGAGGCATTCGGGGAGCGGGTCCGCCGCAAGCTCAAGCGGCTCGGTGCCCGGCACGCCACCCGCAGCGAGGCGGCGGCCGCCTGGAAGGCGGGGGACACGTGTCACTGAACACCCTGCTGTTGATCCTCCTGCTCACCGTCGTCACACTGCTCGTCGGCGCTGGCGTCCTGGCCCTGCTGCTGTACCGCCCTGCCTGGGCCGCCCCAGCCGCCGGCGGCTTCGCCGCGATGGCGCTCTTGGCCACCGTCGTCGGGCTGCTGGTGGCCGTCAGCCGCCGCTGATCTCCTCCCCGGTGGGACGCCAAAGCGTCCCACCGGGGCCCTTTCGCCCTGGATATCCCGGTCTTATCCGTGGCGATAGCGCCGCGACGGCGAAACTCCGGACAGAGCCCTCCGCGGTCGTTGAGACTCCTGTCTGTGGACGCAGGATTAGTTGGCCTTCTCGGCGGTGTCATCGGCGCGGCAGTGGGAGCCCTCGGCGCGGCCGGCTCCGCCTACAGAGATGCCGATCTCGGCGCCGAAGCCGAACTGGCCGCCGTCGGTGAAGCGGGTGGAGGCATTGACCGCGAC
>NZ_JBEZJZ010000237.1:0-2913 GCF_040651455.1 Streptomyces sp. NPDC048483 | reverse complement strand
CACCAGCATGCCGGGCGCATCGGTGCCGGTGATGTTGCAGACGGCGAACGGCCGCTGCTCCGGAGCCTCACGCCGAGCGTGCTCGGGATCCTTGTCCGCCGCGGAGCCGACTTCGCGGCGGCCGAGGACGCCGTGCAGGAAGCGCTGGTCGAGGCGGTCCGTGTCTGGCCGGCCGATCCTCCGCGGGATGCGAAGGGCTGGCTGGTCACCGTGGCCTGGCGCAAGTTCCTCGACGCGAGCCGGGCGGACGCCGCCCGCCGCCGGCGCGAGGACCTCGTCGAGGAGGAGCCGGCGCCCGGCCCCGCGCCCGCGGTGGACGACACGCTCCAGCTCTACTTCCTGTGCGCCCACCCGTCGCTGACGCCGTCGTCCGCGGTCGCGCTCACGCTGCGCGCCGTCGGCGGTCTCACCACACGCCAGATCGCCCAGGCCTACCTGGTGCCCGAGGCAACCATGGCGCAGCGCATCAGCCGTGCCAAGCGCACCGTCTCCGGCGTTGGGGTATCCCCTGCTCGAGCGAAGTCGAGAGCTCGGGGAAGGTTCGACCAGCCCGGCGACGTCGCCACCGTGCTGCGCGTCCTGTATTTGGTCTTCAACGAGGGCTACTCCGGCGACGTCGACCTCGCCGCCGAGGCCATCCGGCTCACCCGGCAGCTCGCGGCCGCGATCGACCACCCCGAGGTGGCGGGGCTGCTCGCCCTCATGCTGCTCCACCACGCCCGGCGCGCCACCCGGACCGCGCCCGACGGCAGCCTGGTGCCGCTCGCCGAGCAGGACCGAGGCCGGTGGGACACCGCGTCGATCGCCGAGGGCGTGGAGATCCTGCAGGCGGCCCTCGCCCGCGACCGGCTGGGCGAGTTCCAGGCCCAGGCCGCCATCGCAGCACTCCACGCCGACGCGCCCACCGCTGAGGAGACCGACTGGGTGCAGATCGTCGAGTGGTACGACGAGCTCGCGCGTCTGACCGACAGCCCGGTCGTCCGGCTCAACCGCGCAGTGGCCGTCGGCGAGGCCGACGGACCGCGCGCCGGGCTGGCGGCGCTCGCGGCGCTGAACGACTCCTCCCCAAGCTCTTCGAGCAGGGGATACCCCATTCCGCGCCACACCGCGGTGGCGGCGTACCTCCACGAGCGCGACGGCGACCTGGCGACGGCGGCACGGCTGTACGCCGAGGCGGCCCACGAGGCACCCAACCTCGCCGAGCGCGACCACCTGACGCGCCAAGCCGCCCGGCTCCACGCCCGCCGACGTCGCTGACGGGTCGCGCCCCGCGCCGTTTCGCGCGATCTCGGCCACGGCAGCTTCAGCTCACTCCCGCAAGGATCTCGGGAACTTTAAGTTACCGGCCGGCAATCCCTTGACGTCATTCGCGGGGGCGGGCAAGACTGCCGTCCACCGGTCGACATTGTCGAACAGTGGACGGAAAATCGGAGCAGCGTCGCTCCGATCGGGGCTAGTGCCTGGGTGCCGGGGCGCCTGGGCGCAATCGACGAGCTGAATCGATGCTTTCCTGCGCCCGCCGGCTGCCTGCACCCGCCGGCTTCCCTGCACATCGGGCCCCCGCCACCCCCCGCACCGTATTGAGCCGCTCCAGGAGCACACCGTGACCGACGCACACACCGCCGGCCCGTTCATCGCTGCGATCGACCAGGGCACCACCTCCAGCCGCTGCATCATCTTCGACAGGGACGGCCGGACCGTCTCCACCGACCAGAAGGAGCACGAGCAGATCTTCCCCAGGCCGGGCTGGGTGGAGCACGACGCCAGTGAGATTTGGACCAACGTCCAAGAGGTCATCGCCGGGGCCCTCGACAAGGCCGGGATCACCCGGCCCGGCCTCAGGGCGATCGGCGTCACCAACCAGCGCGAGACCACCGTCCTGTGGGACAAGAACACCGGCAAGCCGGTGCACAACGCCCTCGTCTGGCAGGACACCCGCACCGACGCACTGTGCAAAGAGCTGGGCCGTAACGTCGGCCAGGAGCGGTTCCGCCGCGAGACCGGCCTGCCGCTGGCCTCCTACTTCTCCGGCCCCAAGATCCGCTGGCTCCTGGACAACGTCGACGGCCTGCGCGAACGCGCCGAACGCGGCGAGATCCTCTTCGGGACCATGGACTCCTGGGTCATCTGGAACCTCACCGGCGGCCCGTCCTGCGGCGTCCACGTCACCGACGTCACCAACGCCTCGCGCACCATGCTGATGAACCTGCACACCCTGGAGTGGGACGAGCGCATCCTCGCCGCCATGGACATCCCGGCCGCCATCCTGCCGCGGATCCGCTCCTCCGCCGAGGTGTACGGCATGGCCGGCGGAGCCCTGTCCGGCGTGCCGGTCGCCTCCGCGCTCGGCGACCAGCAGGCCGCGCTCTTCGGCCAGACCTGCTTCTCCGAGGGGGAGGCCAAGGCCACGTACGGCACCGGCACCTTCATGCTGATGAACACCGGCCGCCAACCCATCAACTCCCACAGCGGGCTGCTGACGACGGTCGGCTACCGGATCGGCCGACGGGCGCCGGTCTACGCGCTGGAGGGCTCCATCGCCGTCACCGGCTCGCTGGTCCAGTGGATGCGCGACCAGATGGGCCTGATCGGCACCGCCGCGGAGATCGAGACCCTGGCCGGCACGGTGGAGGACAACGGCGGCTGCCACTGCGTCCCTGCCTTCTCCGGCCTGTTCGCCCCGTACTGGCGCTCCGACGCCCGCGGCATGATCGCGGGCCTGACCCGCTACGTCAGCAAAGGGCATATCGCCCGCGCCGTACTCGAGGCCACCGCCTGGCAGACCCGCGAGATCGTCGACGCGATGCACAAGGACTCCGGAGTTGCCCTGTCCGCGCTGAAGGTCGACGGCGGCATGACCTCCAACAACCTGCTGATGCAGACGATTTCCGACGTCCTCGACGCGCCCGAGGT
>NZ_JBEZJZ010000236.1:0-2920 GCF_040651455.1 Streptomyces sp. NPDC048483 | reverse complement strand
TCTCTGCAAGGAGAGTTGAGCTAGTGAGCCATTCCCAGGTCGCGCCGCCGCACGGCACCGAAGTAGCCGCCGGCCCAGGGTGCGTAGGCCGGGCCCGCGTCCCAGTAGGGGCGGTCGCCGGCCGCGGTGCGGACCGTACGGGCCAGCGGCTCGCGGCCGTCGTCCAGCCGGCTCTTGTCCGCGGCGCAGACCGGTACGGTGCGCTCCGCGCCGCCGGCCGGCGCCCACCGGGCGTCGATGACCGACGGGCCGTGGCGGGGGTCGAAGAAGCAGGGCAGCCGCCGCTCGGGCAGCGGCCCGCCCTCGCGCCGGGCGGCGAGGGTGGCGAGCGAGAACCGGCCGTCCTCCAGGGCCGCGGTCACCGCCTGGACGTCGCCGGGGTGGGCGGCCCTGGCCATCGCTGTCTTGGCGCTCTCGTACGCGTCCAGCGCATGGCTGTAGTCGGCGCGCATCGCGTCGTCGGCGCCGGGCTCACCAGGGCTGAAGTCGAGCCGGTCCAGCTCCTCGCCGAAGGCGGTGATGTCCTCGTCGACGACGACCCGCAGGTCCTCGAGCGCGGCGCGCTCCTCCTCGGCGCGCCGGCGGCGGTTGCGGTGGGCGATCGCGTACGCGCCACCGCCGCCGATGACGACCAGTGCACCGAGCCCGACGAGCGTGCCGGTGCCGAGGCCGGAGGTGTCCGCGCCGCCCCAGGAGTCGGGGGCGTGGCCATTGGCCTGCTGGTCGGCGCCGTCGACGAAGCTGTTCAGGCGCTGGGAGACCGTGGGGTAGTCGGAGCGGTTGACGGCACCGACCAGGTTGTGGACCGCGCCGCGCGGCATCACCCGGGGGTCGGCGCCGGCGTCGAAGCGGTTGCCGAGCTCGACGGCGTAGACGCCGCCGATGCCGACCTTGGTACGCAGGTCCTGGAGCAGCGTCTTGGGCGGGTACTCGGCGGCCCGCGGCAGCACCGCGACAAAGATCGGCTTCCCGGAGTTCTTGATCTTCTTGGCCAGTGCGTCCGCCTCGGCCTTGGGGAGCTGCCCCGAGGCGCGGGGATCGACGTAGACCGGGCCGTGTTTGAGGGCCGCCGCGGCCGTGTCGAGGCCGCCGGCGGCGCGGGCGCCGGGTGCCAGCGCCGTGATCACCGCCAGCAGCAGGGCCACCAGCAGGAGCACCGGACCGAACGGTGCACGACGGGTTGCGGTCTGCATGCCGGTCTTCATGTATATGACGCTACCCGAACGGGCGATTTCAGGACATCGTCGGCGAGGGGGCCGGTACAGGGCGGCTTCGGGGGGCTTGGGGTGGCCGATATGCACCCGTCGCCGGTGGAGTGTCCCGCGTCCGGCGGGGCCTGTCGCGCCGGGAATACCCATCCAGGTGACCACTCCGCGTGGCGTTTTTGATGATGAAAACACCGGGGATGTACCGGCTCGTCCCTCCCCCTCCCCCGAGGAAACGAGATCCGGATGCGCAGGGCCACCTTGATGCTCAGGTCCGTGGCCGTCGCCGTCGTCGCCACCGCCGTCGGCTGTCTGCTGGTGCTGACGCTGCTGCCGTCACACGCCCGCCCCTGGCCCACGGCGGCGAAGGCCGCCGGCGCGCCCGGTGCCGCACCCGGCCATGCCGCCATGCTGGGCCAGGACGGCTCGGCGGCCCCCGCCGCCGCGACCGGCCCGGGCGCCGCCACGACCGGGCAGCCGAAGCAGGCGCAGTCGAAACAGGGGCGGTCCGGGCACGGGAAGCCGCACCACGGGAAGCCCCGGCACAGGCACCCCAAGCACGGGAAGCCCGGGCACGGGAAGCCCAAGCGCGCCCCCCGGGCGGCCAGAATCTCCGTGATGGCCCTGCAGCCCGGACTGAGTTTCCGGGGCAACGGCAGTTTCAGCGTGACCTGGACGAACGGCACCGGCCGCGACGTGGACGTCTGGCTGACGCACAGCACCGCCAAGCAGACACAGCGGCTGGCGCTGGTCGCGCCGCGGGCCGGCGCCCGGCCGGCCGGCGAGGCCCTGGTGACGCTGCCGCAGCTCGCGCCGGGCCGCGCGTACGCGCTGGAGGTGGCCACCGGCGACGGCACGGCCCACGCCTTCAGCACGCGCTTCTCCGTCACCGGCTGACCGCCCCGCGCCGAACGGCGTGGCGGTCCGCCGGCGTGACGGCCCGACCGCGTTACGGCGCCACCGCCTTACGGCGCGCTCAGCCCGACCAGCCCCGCCAGGGCGTCCCGGTGCCGTCCCGGTGCGCCCAGCGCGATCTCGTCGCCCTTGGCCCGCTTGAGGAAGAGATGGGCCGGGTGTTCCCAGGTCATCCCGATGCCGCCGTGCAGCTGGATGCACTCCTCGGCGGCGCGTACGGCCACCGGCGCGCAGTACGCCTGGGCGACCGCCACCGCGACCGGGGCGTCGGGGCTGCCGGTGGCCAGCGCATCGGCAGCGTTGCGGGCGGCGGCGCGGGCCGAGGCGACCTCGAGCCACAGGGCGGCCATCCGGTGCTTGAGCGCCTGGAACGAGCCGACGGGGCGGCCGAACTGGGTGCGCTCCGCGGTGTGGCGCACGGTTTCGGCCAGGCACCATTCGGCGACGCCGAGCTGTTCCGAGGCAAGCAGTCCCGCGCCGGTGAGCAGCGCGTGCTCGACGGCGTGCCGGGCACGGTCCCCGGTGGCCAGGAGGCGGCCCCGGGCGCCGTCGAAGGTGAGGTGGCCCAGGGGCCGGGTGAGGTCGAGCGGGGTGACCGCTTCGGTGCGTACGCCGTCGGCCGCGGCCTCGACCGCGTAGAGGGCCGGGCCGTCCGGGCGCCGGGCCCACACCAGCAGCAGCTCGGCGGCCGCGGCATCGGCGACCGAGGTCACCCGGCCGGTCAGCGCACCGTCGGCGTCGGCCCGTACGGCGGGTTCGGCCGCCCCGCCCGGTGCGGTGGGCAGCGGGAGGGCGAGCAC
>NZ_JBEZJZ010000235.1:0-2953 GCF_040651455.1 Streptomyces sp. NPDC048483 | reverse complement strand
GCCTGCTGCGTTACCTCAACCCGGAGACCGCCGCCGCCCTCGCGGACGGCGCCACCCCGCAGATCGGCTTCAACTACCTGGGCCGCTTCCCCGGTGCGCCCGCCGCGGGGCGGGCGGTGGTCGCCGACTGGGCGACGGCCGCCGAGGCCGACGCGCTGCGCGGCGGCGACGCCGACATGCCGATGCCGCACGCCCTGAACATCAACGCCCGCACCCTGGACGGCGCCGACGGCTCCACACTGACCGCCGATTTCGCCTGGCCCGAGGGCCTGTTCACCGAGGAGGACATCCGCGCCCTCGCCGAGGGCTGGCGCACTGCCCTCGAAAGCCTGGCCCGGCATGCCGCGACCGGCGAGGCGGGCGGCCCGACCCCCTCCGACCTGCCGTTGGTGTCCCTCACCCAGGCGCAGATCGACCGGCTGGCGGCCGGCACCGGCGGCGCCGTCGAGGACATCCTGCCGCTGTCCCCGCTCCAGGAGGGCCTGCTCTTCCACGCCCTGTTCGACCGGGAGGCGCTGGACGTCTACACCCTCCAGCTCGCCTTCGACCTCGAGGGCCCTTTCGACGCCGAGGTCATGCGGGCCGCCGGCGCCGCCCTGCTGCGCCGCCACGCCAATCTGCGCGCCGCGTTCGTCCACGACGGCATCGACACCCCCGTCCAGGTCGTCCCCGCCCACGCCGAACTGCCCTGGTACGAATACGACCTCGCCGAGGTGCCCGCCGCGGCGCACCAGGCCGAGACGCTGCGGATCCTCGAGGAGGACCGGACCCGCCGCTTCGACCTGGCGGCGCCGCCGCTGCTGCGGCTGTCCCTGATCCGGCTCGGCGCGGACCGCTTCCGCTTTGTGCTCACCGGCCACCACATCCTGCTCGACGGCTGGTCGATGCCGCTGCTGGTCAAGGAGCTGTTCCAGCTCTATGTGGCGGGCGGCGACGAGAACGGCCTGCCCCGTGTCACCCCCTACCGCGACTACCTCGCCCATCTGGCCACCCGCGACCGCGCCGAGGCCGAACGCGCCTGGGCCGAGGCGCTGGACGGCCTGGACGAGCCCACCCTCCTCGCACCGGCCGAGCGCGGTGGCGACCCGGTGGCGCCCGAGTACGTCACCGTCGCCCTGCCCGAGCAGCTCAGCCGCCGGCTGACCGACGAGGTCCGCCGCCGCGGCCTGACCATGAACAATGTCGTCCAGAGCGTCTGGGCGCTGCTGCTGGGGCAGCTCACCGGCCGCGACGATGTCGTCTTCGGCACCACCGTCGCCGGGCGTCCGCCGGAGCTGCCGGGCGTCGAGTCGATGATCGGCCTGTTCATCAACACCCTGCCGGTGCGCGTCCGCATCGACCCCGCCGAGTCCCTGCTCGACCTGGTCACCCGGGTGCAGCGGGAGCAGACCGCGCTCATCGACCACCAGCACCTCGGCCTCGCCGGCCTCCAGCGCACCGCGGGCCTGGGCGAACTCTTCGACACCACCACGGTCTTGGAGAGCTACCCCGTCGACCCGGCCGCGCTGCGCACCACCGTCGGGGGTATGAGCGTCCTGGGCGTGGAGGGCCACAACGCCACCCACTATCCGCTCAGCCTCATTGTCATCCCCGGCCCCCGGCTGCGGCTGCGGCTGGAGTACCGGCCCGATGTCCTCACCCGCGACGAGGTCGATGCGCTCCTCGCCCGGCTGCGGCGGCTGTTCACCACCATGGCCACCGACCCGGCCCGGCCCGTGGCCCGTATCGATCTGCTGTCCACCGAGGAACACCGGCGCCTGGCCGCGCTCAACGACACGGCCGCCGACGTCCCCGCGGGGACCTACCCGGCGCTGTTCGAGCGCTGGGCGGCCGAGCAGCCCGACGCCACCGCGCTGGTCGTCGACGGCGAGGAGCTGACCTACCGCGAACTCAACGACCGCGCCAACGCCCTGGCCCGGCTGCTGATCCAGTGCGACGCAGGCCCCGAGCGGGTGGTGGCCTTCGCGCTGCCCCGCTGCCCGGAGCTGGTTGTCACCATGCTCGCGGTCCTCAAGTCCGGCTCGGCCTATCTGAGCATCGACCCGGACTATCCCGTCGACCGCATCGACTACATGCTGCGCGACGCCCGGCCCGCACTGGTCGTCACCGACCGCGCCACCCAGGACCGGCTGCCCGCCCGCGACGGCGACACCGGCCGCCTTGTCCTGGACGACCCGGACGTACGCATGCAGCTGGAGAGCGCGGCCGCCGCCCAGCCCTGGGGCGACGACCCGCGCGACTCCGAAGCCACCACGCTGCTGCGCCTGTTCACCCCGGAGAACCCGCCGAGCAACGACATCACGGACGCCGACCGCACCGCACCGCTGCACCCGGCCCACCCGGCGTATCTGATCTACACCTCCGGCTCCACCGGCCGGCCCAAGGGCGTGGTCGTCTCGCACGCCGGCCTCGCAAGCCTCGTGGAGACCGAACGGCGCGGCTTCGGCGTCGGCCCCGGCAGCCGGGTGCTGCAGTTCGCCTCGCCCAGCTTCGACACCTCGGTGTGGGAGTTCTGCATGGGCCTGCTCACCGGCGCCACGCTGGTGATGGCCACCACGGACGAGCGCACGCCCGGCGAGCCGCTGGAGCGGCTGCTGACCGGACAGCGCATCACCCACGCCACCATCCCGCCGGCCGCCCTCGCGGTGATGTCACCGCAGCACGTACCGCAGGACCTGGCCGTCATCGTCGCCGGTGAGGCGTCCACGGCCGATCTGATCGCGACCTGGTCGGCGAACCGTCCGATGTACAACTCCTACGGCCCCAGCGAGACCACGGTCGACGCGACCCTGTGGACCTGCCGCCCCGACGTCCGCGGCACCATCCCGATCGGCACCCCCGTCGTCAACACCCGGGTTTTTGTGCTGGATGGTGCGTTGCGTCCGGTGCCGGTGGGTGTTGCGGGTGAGTTGTATGTGTCGGGTGTGGGTCTTGCGCGCGGGTATTGGGGTCG
>NZ_JBEZJZ010000234.1:0-2970 GCF_040651455.1 Streptomyces sp. NPDC048483 | reverse complement strand
ACGGCAGACCACTGAAAGCCACACCCGACACCCCTGGGTGAGCCAACCCTACGAATGGCTCGCTCATCCCGATCAACAAGGTAGGGACCACTGAAAGGCGCGAGAGTCCGGCCCACCGGGCAGCGTGAACACCCTTTCTGAATACGGTCCGCCGGTGCCGCAGGGGCTTTCCCCTGCGGCACTGTGCTGTTCGGGAACCGATCGGTTGATGGACACGCGCCTGCCGTGAGATTGCCGCCGTGCTGGAGGCTGGCCGGATCAGTCGAGGGCGCCGTCGAGCGCGGTCAGCAGTCCGTGCTCACACGCTCCCGGTCCGTCGACCTGGTCCACGAAGTCGGCGATGAGCGCGAGTGCGCACGCCATCGCGATCCGCTCGCTGTCGGGGACCGGCCCGGCCTGGTCCCGCCAGGCAACCGGGTCGCGCCCTTCGAAGGCGGCGGTCACGACTTGGCGCACCATCGGCAGGTCAGCTGGTTCCACGTAATCGGACCGCTGACCGACGACCTTGTCCATCAACGTGCTGATGAATCGCTCGGCGAACTGCTCTCTACCGGGGTGGCCGACGCTGAGCTGGGCCACCGCGCCGCCGATCAGAAACACGGTCCCCCGCGGCAGTTCGTCGGCACCGTAGATGGCCGTGGCCGCCGCGATCGCTCGGCCAGAGCGGGAATCTTCCCCGGATCGTCCCCCGAGCGCAGGACGCGGCGTGTCGCGGGCGGGGGCGTCGACGACGGGTCGTTGACCTGGACGAACGAGCCCACCGGCGGTGCGCTCCCGGCCATTGCCGGGAGCGAAGCGCCTCGTAGACGGCGTTGTACTGGTGAACTCGCCTATTCAAGTGTCGCCAATTCCTCGTGGAGTCCGACCATCTGGTGACCGTGCGTGATTGCCGGCGGCGATGTCAGCGGCGACTGCCAGGATGATCGTCATGACTGACACCACGGGAGTGGTCCGCCAGGACGCGGCGGATCTCGCGGAAAGCCTTCTCACCCACGACGATGCCGAGCTGGACCGGCCGTTCACGATCCTCACGCACGAGGAGAAAAGCGGCCTGGTCGAACGCCGTAAGGCCCTGCGGCCGATCTACGCGGCCATCGTGGCGCGCGTCGGCCGGCCCACGCTGTTGGGCGGCACCGCACACGGGCCCAGCGTGCGGTGGAGCACCCGCGAGCGGACACTGCTGCTGTCCGGGGACCGCGGCGAAGCGACGCTGTCCGCGCACCAGCCGGAATCGTTCGCCCAGGACGAGTTCTGGAGCTTCGACTCGGGCCGCCTGCCCTACACTTGGCAGTTGGACCGCAACGGCCCCGGCCATGACCACGGCTGGACCTTCAACGGACACGCGACAGCAGACAACTGGACGTCGGCCGAGGAGCGACTGACAGGGATGCTCGCCTCCTGGGCCGAGCACATGCCCCTACAGGCCCCCGGCGACTGGGCGGGCTTCAAGCTCTGGGCGTCACGGGACTGGGGGCGCACCATGATCGTGTCCTTCAACCCGTCGGACACGAACTGCGAGTTCCACGCGGCCATCGAGGACCGTGACCACGAGCAAACGCCCGAGCGTGCGGCGGAGATGCGCGCGAGGGGCTGGCAAAGTGTGGACGAGCACCGATGGTGGCGCGCCCAGTTGCCCGAGACGGACCCGACGGCAGCCGCCGCACTCGCGCGAGTGGTCGTCACCGATCTGCGGGCCCGCGGCACCACGTGCCCGGACGAAGTGACCGCCTGGGACGTCAGCGCCGGTGACAACGGCGAACTGTGGGTGCCAGGCATCGGGGTCAACGTGCGTCCGCGCCGTGGAGAGCACTACTAGGCGGACGGAACATCGGTACAGCGGTCCATGCTAAGTGTTCGGCTTCGGAAGTCCTTCAGGGGTTGACTCCTGAGTCTGTCGCGTGCGCGGTGCCGGGGCAGACGTTGGGGTGGGTAGAGGCCGCAGGCGCAGTCCAGGGCGCCTGCGGGGCTGCCGGTGGGTAGGGCGGCGGTGTCCTCGTCATGGTTGCTGGCTGGTGGTGGTTCCTTTGCAGTGCTGTTTGTGATCTTTCACGACTGCCCTTCAGGAGCTGCACTCCGGCAAAACAGATGCCACAGACTGCACGTCGACGTAATGTGTGATCCCGGTTGCTGTCTATTACCTGGCCGTTGGTACGGCCACAGCTTCGGGAGGGCTTGATGGTTGCGGACTTAGTCAGGACTTGGGTGGCGGGCTGGGCCGTGTCCCGGCGGACGCCCCCGCCTGTCGAGAAGCCCTGGGGGTTCTATATCGAGGTGGCCGGAAACGCCGACGAAGTGGGACGTCATGTCCTGCCCGAGGCCGAGGAGTCGTGGGTCCGCAGCGCCGCGGCCTCGGTTTCCGTGCCGCGGACTTGGATGAAGATGCCCGGGGAGCCGGAGGAGATCGAGTCCTGGCTGTCCCAGGGGTGGGTGATGGAGGAGACCGGCCATCTGATGGCCGTTGACCTGATGGCCACGGACCCGGTCGCGCCTGTGGGGTACACCGCGGCCGTGGAGACCGTTGGAGCCGTCACCTACGCCCGGGTGCTGGATGCGGCGGGCGAGCAGGCGGCCCAGGGGCAGATGGCATCCCTCGGGGAAGCCGTGGTCGTGGACCGGGTGATGACCGAGGAGGCCCATCGGCGGCGCGGGCTGGGAAACTTCGTGACGCGTACGCTTGCCGACCGCGCCCTGGAGACAGGCGCGGTCCTCGGCGTTCTCGGCGCGACCGACGCCGGGCGCGCGCTGTACGAGACGCTGGGCTGGAAGAAGCACGCGACGCTGACGGAGTGCGTCTACCGGCCCTGAAGCAGGAGTATTGGCCGTACGCGGGGGGCCGAATCCAAAGAGCGCCAACACCCCGGACCGTCGCCGCTCTGGCCTTCACACAACTGCGGTCAGGGCCATCTTGTCCCCACCCGGTGCTCATGGCACGGGATGCGGAGCCCAGACACGACGTCTGGGCTCCGCCCC
>NZ_JBEZJZ010000233.1:0-3007 GCF_040651455.1 Streptomyces sp. NPDC048483 | reverse complement strand
CGCGGCGTTGCCGAAACGTCCCAATAGCTCCGCTATCGAGACGCTCCGGCGCCTTGCGATGCACCGCACCAGACCCCGCGGCCTTTCCGACCCTGACCCATCGGACAGGCCCTAGGTCGGGTCGGGCGCGCCGGCGGCTATATACGTCAGGAGTGCGTGATTGTCAACGACTGCCGGTCTGGAACGCTCCGGATTCCCCTTCACTCGTGCCACAGCCATGATCCTCGTGACTGGTCCGTGTCGGTCGCATATGCCCGATCCTGATCTGTCAGCTGCGACCGCGGGAGTTGTGTGACTCAAAGGAGACTGTGATGGTGGACTGCATCGTCGTTGGGCACAACGATGGCGACTTTCCGGCGCAGGTGGACATGGTCGCGGGTATGGGTCGCGATTCCGGCGCGTACCGTGACCTGTCGCTCGCCTTCATGCAGTGGGAGGGTGTGCCGACCCGGGCCCTCGACTTCCTGACCCGGCAACAGGTGAAGGACGGGTACGGGGACGACCGGCGTTACCACAATCTCGAAATGCTCTGGCCCACCATCACCTACCTCGGCTCGTTTCTGGCCCGGCACGGGTACACCTTCGACTACGTCAACCTGTTCCAGGACGAGAAGGAACAGTTTGCGGACAAGCTTGCCGACGATCCACTCGCCGTGGCGGTGACCACGACCCTGTATGTCACGCCCGATCCCGCCGTCGAGGTCGTGAAGTTCGTCCGGGACCACAGCCCGAAGACGAAGGTGATCGTCGGCGGCCCGTTCGTGGCCAACTACGCCCGCCAGACCACCCGGCCCGCCTTCAGCCAAGTGCTCAACCTGGTCGGTGCCGACGTCTACGTGGTCAGCAGCGAAGGTGAGAGCACGATGGTGAACGTGGTGGCCGCGCTCAAGGCGGGCAAGTCGCTGCGCGGCATACCGAACGTCATCTTCCGCGAAGACGGGGAGTGGGTCTTCAACGATGAGAGGACCGAGTCCAACGCGCTCGATCAGAACATGGTGGACTACAGCCTGTTCGCGGGAACGCTGGGAGAGTTCGTCACGCTGCGCACCGCGAAATCCTGCCCCTTCTCGTGCGCCTTCTGCGGCTTTCCGGCGCGGGCCGGCAAGTACGTGTACCAACCGATCGAACTCGTCGAGCGTGAACTCGACCGGATCCGGGAGCACGGGTCCGTCACCAGCCTCACTATCATCGACGACACGGTGAACGTGCCGAAGGTCCGTTTCAAGGAAATTCTCCGGATGATGATCCGGAAGAATTACGGATTCCATTGGAATTCCTTCTACCGCAGCGACCACGGCGATGATGAGACCATCGAACTGATGGCCGAGGCCGGCTGTGAAGGAGTCTTCCTCGGCGTGGAGTCCGGATCGGACACCATGCTCAAGGGGATGAACAAGACCGCCCGGCGGCACAACTACATGCGGGCAATTCCGCGGCTGCGGCAGGTGGGCATCATCACCCACGCGAACCTCATCATCGGATTCCCCGGTGAGACGAAGGAGACCGTGGACGAGACCCGCAGCTTGCTGGCCGAGGCGCAGCCGGACTTCTTCCGTCCGCAACTGTGGTACGCCGACCCGATCACGCCGATCTGGGAAAGGCGCGACGAATTCGAGGTATCGGGTTCGATGTTCAACTGGCGCCACCGGACGATGAATTCGGACCAGGCCGCTGACATCATCGACGACATGTTCCTGAATACCTCGGGTTCCCTCTGGCTGCCGCAGAGCGGATTCGAGCTGTGGAGCGTCTTCTATCTGATGCGCCGGGGAATGAGCCTGGATCA
Organism: Streptomyces sp. NPDC048483; assembly: GCF_040651455.1. Taxonomy (NCBI): domain Bacteria; kingdom Bacillati; phylum Actinomycetota; class Actinomycetes; order Kitasatosporales; family Streptomycetaceae; genus Streptomyces; species Streptomyces sp. NPDC048483. Next base: position 1,221 of record NZ_JBEZJZ010000233.1, on the reverse strand, counting down.
GGTGAAGCAGTACGTAAGTGCCTTCAACGCCGCGGTCGGGGAGAACGTCGGCCGCTCCGCCCCGGTCGAGGTCAGCACAGCCGCGGTGGACCGCCTTCTCGAAAGCGCCCGGTTCGAGCCGGCCGGTGTCGGCGGTGCCCCACTGTCCGGAGCAGGCGGCGTCTAGCGGTCAGTGCCCAGCGGCCCTCGCCCAGGCCGCGTACCCCACTTTCCGTTTTCGGTTGATACAGGAGAAACGTCAGATGGTCATCGAGAACACAGCCGTCACGGACATCGTCGACCAGTTCGAGCGGAGCGTCGACAAGAGGCCGGGCGATCCCGCGGTTGTCCACGGTGACCTGGTACTGAGCTACCGCGAACTGGACCGCCGGGCCAACCGCCTGGCCCACGCTCTCATCGCCGCCGGAGTGGGTGCGGAGTCAGTCGTCGCCACAGTTCTGGAGCCGTCCGCCGATCTCCTCGTCGCCCACCTCGCCGTACTCAAGAGTGGCGGCGCGTTTCTACCCGTCGACCCCGGCCAGCCGGCCGGCCGACTGGCGGACCTGGTCGTGCGTGCGGATGCCCGGGCCGCGATCGTCCCCGACGACGGCGCCGGATTCCCGCTCGGTGATGTGACCGCCGTCCCGGTGTCGGCATCTGCACAGGGCGACGCCGACGCGGACCGGCCCCGACTGGCCGTGGGCCCCGAACAGCTCGCGTACGTCATCTACACCAGCGGCTCGACCGGGCAGCCGAAGCCGGTCGGTGTGAGCCGCCACGCCCTGTCCCAGCACACTTCGACGATGGCCGACCGGTACGAACTCTCCGCGGCCGACCGCGTCCTGCAGGCCGCGCGCCCCGGCGTCGACGTCGCCATCGAGCAGAGCCTCACCCCGCTGACCCGCGGAGCGAGCGTCCTGGTGCCGACAGGCCGGTGGGGTGCGCTCGAACTGATCGAGAAGATCCGAGAAGCCCGGCCGACTGTGGTGGACCTGCTGCCCGGCTACGCACAGCACCTGCTGGAGAGCGACGCCGAAGGGGCGCTGGACTTCGTCCGGCTGCTCCTGCTCGGCGGCGACACCGTAAAGCCCGGTGATATCCGCGCCTGGCGCCGGATCCTGCCCGCGGACGTCCGGATCATGAATGCCTACGGTCCGACGGAGGCGACGATCACGTCGGTGGTGGGTGTGGTGGGTTCGGGGGTTGGTGGGGAGGGTGTGGTGCCTATTGGTGTGCCGGTGG
>NZ_JBEZJZ010000232.1:0-3260 GCF_040651455.1 Streptomyces sp. NPDC048483 | reverse complement strand
GCACCGACGAGATCCGAGCGGCGACCGAGCGCGCCTCACTGCCGCCGGCCGAGGCCGACGCGGTGGTGGACACCCACGCCCAGGCCCAGCTGAACAGCCTCAAGGCCGCGATTCTTGCAGCCGTCGGCATCCCTCCACGTTCACCCGCAGAGGGTGATGTTCAAGCCCCCAGGGCGGCGGAGCCTGAAGGTGACTACGAGTGGCAGGAGGAAGACCATGGGCAGCCTGTACATGGCGTACGACTATCCAGTGCTGGGCGCTTTCTGGACAGTCATGTGGATCTTCCTTTGGGTCCTGTGGCTGATGGTGCTCTTCCGCGTCATCGCCGATATCTTCCGTGATCACGAACTGCATGGCTGGGCGAAGGCGGCCTGGCTGCTCTTCGTGATCGTCGTCCCGTTCCTGGGTGTTCTGGTCTATGTGATCGCACGCGGAAAGGAAATGAGCCAACGCGAGGTACGGCAAGCCAGACAACACCAAGAAGCTCTCGATACATACATCCGCGAAACAGCGACAGGCGCCGGCGGAAAGAGCGACGCTGACGAGCTGGCCAAGCTCTCGGACCTCAAGGCAAAAGGCGAGATATCGGAGGAAGAGTTCCAGCGCGCAAAGGAAAAGATCCTTCGGTGATCCCCGTCTGTCCGACAACGGCGTGAGGTCCGGGGAACGTCCATGAATCGAGGCAACCCGTGTCATCACCGACAATGACGCATCGCTCCGAGACCTCCGAGGCAATGGCCGGCGGGCTAACGATATTCGCCGCAGTGATGCTGATCATCGCGGGTATCTTCGGTGTCTTCCGGGGCATCATGGCTATCGCCGAGGACGACATCTTCGTCAACGCACCGAACTACATCTTCAAGTTCGACGTGACGGGCTGGGGCTGGATCCACCTCATTGTCGGAGTCGTGGCCATCCTGGTGGGCTTGAGTCTGTTCAAGGCCGCGCTTTGGGCGAGGATCGCGGGCGTCGTCATCGCGGCGCTGTTCATGATCGTGAACTTCCTCTCCCTGCCGTACTACCCGTTCTGGTCGATGATCCTGATCGCCATGGACGGCTTCATCATCTGGGCGCTGTGCGTCGTCAGGCAGAAGGATCTCGCTTAGGGCGGGGCTTGTTCTGGTCGGAGCACACCTCCGTGTCGAAGCATTCCGACATCCCGGAGGGAAAGTGGCGTCGCGTTGTGCCGGGCGTGCCCGGCCTCGTGGTGCTCAAGAGGTACCGACGAGCGTGGCTGCGCGAGGACCTCATGGCCGGGATCACGGTTGCCGCCTATCTCGTGCCGCAGGTCATGGCGTACGCCAGTGTCGCCGGTCTGCCACCGGTCGTGGGACTGTGGGCCATCCTGCCCGCGCTCGGACTCTAGTGAGCACGGTGGCCATGGACGTTTTGGAAGATTCACAGCGTGGACCGGGAAGCGCCTGGCAGCGGGGAGTCATAGGCCAGGTCCACCGGCCGTTCATGGACGCCTTCTCTCGGCTCCCTGCGGCCGACCACTCGAGTGCGGCACACGGCTCTCTCGATTCTCCTTCCTCCGCGCGGGCGGTCGGCCTCGAATCGACGCGTTCGGTAGGGAAAACGGGACCCTTCCGGCTTCATATTCATGCGCGTTCGGTCAGTGCGTTGTCACGTGTCCACCTCGGCGGCGAGTTCGGCGAAGCCGAGTGCGCGCAGAACACTGCCTGCCGCGTCGACCACCCGCGCGCTGCCGACGATAGACCACACCATGACGCCCTTCATATCCCCACCTGCCGAAGCAAGCGGTTCCGCCGCCGGCAGGCCCCTGAGCAGCAGGACCACCCTGCTTACGGAGGACTCACAGCTACCACTCCACCTGGCCGCTCAACTCTGCCCAGGTATAGCTGTCCATACTGTCGTGAGGGCCGATCCTGGAGAGTTCCGAGCCGTCACCCCCCACAGCCACGAGGAGCGGTCGTATCCCCCCGTGGCCCGTGGACGGGGACTTCCAGACCACGATGAGCCACCCATGCCCAGGCACCTCGATCCGTCGGTCACTGAGGAGGAGATGATCCACCTCGGCCGCCACCCGGAGTTCGCTGGACCCGACCCACGAGCCCATCCCGATGAAGTCCGGATGACGATGCCGCAGGCGATAGGCATAACTCAGGCAACCTGCGCCTCCGCCGAGCTCGATCATGCCGACCTGCCCCGGCTGGCCCACCGCCAGCCTCTCGGCTGGCAGGTCACCGCCCGACGCACTCCCACGAGCTGTGCACTGCCACTTCTCGCCGCAACGCTCAATCAGTGCGGTATGCGTCTCTGCCCTCGCGGATCCGGGACGCCAGACGAGCCAGACTGCGCCGACGCCTGCATCCAGGTCGACGTCACCCGACACCAGGGTCGCCCAGCGGCGAGGCAACCAACAGGGCTGCGACGCCTCACCGTTGACCACGCGCCGGACCACCCTCGGCAGAATGATCTCCATCCAGCGGTCGATACGGCGCATCCGACGCAACTCTGCGCGAGTGGACATGTACACACGGTACCCAGCGGCGAAGCCCGCGACGACTGTCGGTGGCCAGTTAGATCTCCCCGCCCACGGCCGCCTGACGGGGAATCAAGTGGCCGTGGCTAGATTCACTGTCAGTGACGAACGGGGTCCCCCTCATCTGGGTGAGCCACCGATGTCCACGGTTCTTGTGGTGGCGTCGTCGGCCAAGAGGCCGACTCGGGTTTGGGTGCTCTGCCATGCGGCGGACGGTCGCTCGGACGTTCTTCAGCGGCCGTCGCACGGGTCGTCGTCCGCAGACACCGGCTTGGTGTCTGCCGCCAGGCAGGAGGAGTACACCCGCGGCGGCGTGGGCCGCGGCTTCGGTTCCGACGTGGCGCCCACGGCAATGATTGCCCCGGCACAGACGAAGGTTAGCCCTGCCATCGCGGCGAGCCAGGTAGCGCGGCTCACTGAGCGCCACGGAAGTGGTTACGGAGATCGTCACGGCAGTCGTCCTCGGTGCCGACCTGGACTCGCGAGAAGACCAGCATTCCGTCTCCCTTGCCTTTCTGCTTGGCCTTGGCCAGCTGCGTCTCGATGTCCGCGATGCGCTCGGCGCACTCGGCACTGACGGACTTCTCGGGCTGCGGGGCCGGTGCCGAGGAGGCGTTCAGTTTGGCGGTGGCCGCGAGGCCAGCCGCGCACAGCACCGCCCACGCGGCAACCCACGAGCGGCGGCTCATCCGTATCGGCTTAGGCATCCAGACATCCTACGAGTGCCGCGGCGGGCTGTCGCCGAATCGGGACT
>NZ_JBEZJZ010000231.1:0-3453 GCF_040651455.1 Streptomyces sp. NPDC048483 | reverse complement strand
GAGTTGCCTGCGCGTCACGATCCTCTTCCTACCAAATCCGCCTTCCAGACGGATCCGAATCGGCAAGATTGATCACGACATCACACAGGCCCTAGCGGTACCAGGCACGCAGGTCCCGGCAGTAGGCCCGCAAGCTCTCCTGCCAGCGGCCGGTGTTCAGCCGGGGCTGAGGCCGGTCCCGCTGGCAGACGGTCACGATCTCTCCGAGAGATCATGCCGATCGGCCACGTAGTTGCAGAGGGCGCGCGGCGACACCTCAAGGCGCGCGCCGACGGCGCGCATCGTCAGCTCCGCCGGGCCCGCCTCACCCAGGATCTCCAGTGCCGCCCGGGCGATCCTCTCCCTGGTCAGGGTAGGTCGGCCTTTGCGGAACTCCGGGCACCTCCGGCCGCCGGCCGCTTGCTCGCCCTGGGGCGCCAAGTCCGGCTCGGCGCCGTCTTCTGTTGCCACGGCCGCATCGTAACGACCCTTGAACTGCACAGTGCGTTGACTTGAGGAAGAGTAGGAGGTTAGGTGAGCCTTACTCAGGTTCGGGAACACGTCGGGAGGTTGCTATGCAGTGGTCGGTGGTCCTCGGCTACGGCCTGGGCTACGGGTTGGCGCTCAGCGTGCTGTTCACTGCTGCGGTGTTCGCCGGAGCAGCCATGAGCAGGGACTTCCTGCTGAATGACTATCCGCCCGCGATCCAGCGCCAGTACGGCAGGCCCAAGAGTGCCCGCGGTCGCCGAGTGGCGGTGCTCTTCGGCGTGTTCATCTGGGCCGTCTGCGGTCTGCCCCTGATGTTGGCGGCGATGATCGGCCTCGACGGCGCACTGGTCGACGGCCTGGAATTCCTGCCCGCGGCCGTTTGCGCTGCCCTCATCTTCGCCACACTGACCGTCTGGGACCTGGTCGTCGTCGACTGGATCATCTTCGCCGGGCTGCGCCCCCGCCTGCTGATGCTTCCCGGCACCGAGGGCATGGCAGAGTACCGCGACCTGCGATTCCACCTCAGTGCCGCCCTCAAGGGCAGCCCACTGATCATCATCGTGGGCCTGCTCACCGGAGGCATCGTCGCTCTGATCACCTAAACGAGAACGGAGCCGCACCCTCTCCAGAAGCGCCGGGCAACTGCCACCGAACGCCAAGCCCGGCACCGGATCGATGGTGCCCGCGCCTTCGGCCAATGGGGCAAGCCGGAACCCTGCTACCGCGCCCTCCTGCCCGCCGAACAGGCGCACCCCAGGAATTCCGCCGCAGTTCCGTACGTACCATGGCCACCAATCTCATGCAGCACGACCGCAGCCTGAGCGGCGTACGGGAATTCGCCACCCGCGCCGACGCCCTCACCCGACAATTTTAGAGGCAGCGACACAGGGCGCCTTCGTCATCGCCGACCAGGCGCGCATGCGCAAGGACCTCGGTCTGCTCCGGCCCGGCATGAGATAACACTCGACCTGCGTACGTTGACCGCCCGCCGTACCGACCTGGTCAACGATCGCGCTCGGCAGATCAATCGGCTATGAGCTCAACTCCTGGAGATCTTACGCTCGTTGGAGCGGGCGCTGAACTTGAGCAAGAAGGGCCCGTCGTCCTGTTGACCGGCTACCGGACACCGGCCGCCATCCGCCGCAGCGGCGCCCGGCGGATGGGTACCTGGCTGAAAAACCGCAAGGTCAAGAACGCTGCTGTGCTCGCCTAGACCGTGGTCGAGGCGGCTCGGTCTCAGCACACATGAGCATCCGCATGCCGAGGTGATCCGCAGTCTGCCCGGCATGGGCGCTCTGCTCGGCGCCGAGTTCGTCGCCGCCACCGGCGGTGAGGTGGAGGCTTTCGAAACCTCTGACCGCCTGGCCTCGTTCGCTGGCCTTGCGCCAGTGCCTCGTGACTCCGGCCGTGTCAGTGGCAATGTGCGTCGGCCCCGCCGCTATCACCGCGGCCTGCTTGGTGCCTTCTACCTCTCCTCGATGGCCAGCCTGAGATCGTGCCCTGCCTCGCAGAGCTACTACTGGCGCACGCGGAACAAAGGGAAGGGGCACAAGCAGGCGCTGCCGGCCCTTGCCCCGCCGCGCAGAGCCAATGTTCTGTGGGCGGTGATCCGCGACGGAGCGTGCTACCAAGTCCTACCGCCCGTCACAGCAGCAGCTTGACATCGTCATTGGGAAGTTCTTTATCTTCGGCTGTCACGCAGAGCGACCGTGTCGGTTTGGCCTCTTGTCCGAAGCTCTCGAACGGGGTTCGCACTTGAGGCGGGCCTGCGTGGTTCAGCGCTCTTGGGGGCGGCCTTCGCACGATCGTGTGCCGTGTCGAATCAGGCATCCGATCAGCACGAAGGCCGTGGGAATCAGTCTGCTCCTACCGTCGGGCGGCTCCGCGTACGGCGCAACGGGTTCAGTCGGTGATGTACCAATCGTTCTTGAGGTACTCCAGCGTGTAGCTGCCGAGGTCGCTCTCGGAGAAGGTGGCGGAGGCCTTGACCGCTTCGACCGGCATCTCGATCTTGGCGGGCGTGCGCACGGCGATACGCTGCGGGTCGACCGTCGCGGTTTGCAGGGCCTTCTTCTGCGCGGGTGAGATCATCTGGAACACGGCGGCGTACGTCGACGTGCACGGGCCGACCCCCTGGTCCTGTGCCTTCTTCGCGGCGGGCCCGGCCACTTCGCAGACCGTGTCGATGTCCTCACGGCCGAGGGCGTGGAGGTACTGCTCGTACCGCTGGATCGCGCCCTCCTTCGTCCTGGGTGCGGGCTGGTCGCCGGCCGGGGTGGCCGACGGCTTCTCGGTCCGAGCGGACGCGGACGGCGTGGCCGACGGCTCTTTTGCCCGCGTGGACGCGGACGGCTGCGAAGGCTTCGCGTCCGTGTCCTCCTTCGTCTTCTCCGGACCGCACGCGCACACCACCAGCGCCACACAGGCCGATACCGCCACGCTCACCATCGTCCGCACTCTCATCCGGTCCCCTCCGCTCGCCTCACCACCAGCCGACAACACATCAAGAGGTCACGCAGGATCCGGGGGAACGGTTCCCGAGCCGGTCCAGGCGCCGCCGCCCAGTGCGCGGCGCTCATCAGCGAGCTGCAGGCCCAGGCTCGCGACCGCATCACCACCGACCCCAGCTGCCCGCCCCCGTACGCACCGCCCTGGGCGGCACCCTCGCCTACATGACCGCGCTGTACGACCCCGCCTCTCCCACCAGCAGCCTCTAGCTCAAGGCTCGCCCCGACCTCGTCCCAGCCAGTCGTCGATGGCCCGGCCCAATCCACGGGTCGGCCGGCGAGTTCGGCGATCGCGGCAACGGGCTGCGCCGCTGACACCCTGCCGACAACGCTGGGCAAAATGCCCACGGCCGCCTGGACGTGGAGGAGCCCCGACGGGCCGGCTAGGGTCTGTTCTTGGTTGTGATCAATGGGTTGGCCGGAGGCTGGCGATCCAGATCGTCGCGGCACGGAGGTGGACTCCGGCGAGGTAGCTCTC
>NZ_JBEZJZ010000230.1:0-3535 GCF_040651455.1 Streptomyces sp. NPDC048483 | reverse complement strand
CTCCAGCGCTCTCTGCTGCCGCAGGAGCTGGAGCAGCCCGACGATCTCCGCGTGGCCGCCACCTATCAGCCGGGCGGCGTGGACGCGGCCGTCGGTGGCGACTGGTACGACGTCATCACCCTCGGCGCGGGCCGCACCGCCCTCGTCATCGGGGACGTCATGGGCCGTGGCGTGCGCGCCGCCGCCGTCATGGGCCAGCTCCGCACCGCCGTACGCGCCTACGCACGCCTCGACCTCCCGCCCCACGAGGTCCTCCAGCTCCTGGACGGCCTGGCCGCCGAGATCGACGCCAGCCAGATCGCCACCTGCGTCTACGCCGTCCACGACCCCAACGAAGGCCGGCTGATCTACGCCTCCGCCGGCCATCTGCCCATCCTCGTCCGCGACGCCGACGGCACGGTCCGCCGCGCCGCCGAGCCGACCGGACCGCCGCTCGGCACCGGCGGCTGGCTGCACACCTCGGGCTCCGTCCCCCTCGGCCCCGGCTGCAGCGCCGTCCTCTACACCGACGGCCTCGTCGAACGCCGCGACAAGGACATCGACCACGGCGTGGACGCCCTGGAAGCCGCCTTCGCGGGCGCCACCGGCGCCCCCGACATCGTCTGCGACCGCCTCCTGCGCTCCCTCGGCATCAGCGCCGACCACGACGACGACGTCGCCATCCTCGTCCTCCAGCACCCCGAACGCACCGGCCACGACGCCGAGCTGTTCCACAACGCCGCCCTCGAACTCCACGGCGGCACCGAAGCGGCCCCCCGCGCCCGCGCCTTCGCCTCCGGCGTCCTGGCCTCCTGGCGCTTCTCCCCGGAACTCCACGACCTCGGCGTCCTGGCGGCCAGCGAACTGGTCGCCAACTCCCTCCAGCACGGCACACCCCCCATGCGCCTCCGCCTCCGCCGTACCGACCGCCGCCTGATCATCGAGGTCACCGACGGCGACGACCACCTCCCCCGCCGCCGCCGCGCCGAACCGGCCGACGAGGCCGGCCGCGGCATCTCCATCGTCGCGACCATCGCCTCGTCCTGGGGCTCCCGCCGCACGCCGGGCGGCGGCAAGGCGGTGTGGTGCGAATTCGCCCTGCCGCGGGCTAGGGCCTGACCCCATCGGACAGGCCCTGGAGCGGTATGCCCCTACGCCGGGTCACGCTGCCGCGGCCACCGACTCCGACCGCGGCGCGGGAACCGCCGCCACCTGCCGGTGCGGATTGTCCTGCGCCGGCCGCAGTATCCGCCCCAGCCACAACGCCAACCCCGTAATCCCCAGCGCGCACACCACCAGCATCCCGATGTACGCCACGTGCATCCCATGCCCCACCATCAACGCACCCACCGCCGGCCCCACGGCCAACGCCAACTGCTTGACCAGGGCAAACGCCGAGTTGTACTGACCTATCAGCGAGGCCGGCGCCAAATCGGCCACCAGCGGGGCCACCGTCGGCGACAACATCGACTCACCTATCCCGAACAGCGCATACGTCGAGATCAGCAGCGTCGTCGCCACCGCCTGCGCACCATGCACCAGCCCCGACACCCCGGCAGCCAGCCACGCCACGGTCCAGATCACCCCGACGAGGGCCATGACCCGGCTGCGCCGACGCCGCTCGACCAGCCTCAGCACCACGAACTGCGCCGCCACAATTGCCGCCGTATTGGCTGCCAGCGCGATCCCGAGCGTGGCCGGCGCGATCCGGGTGACCTCGGTCGCGTACGCCGCCAGCCCCGACTCGAACTGCCCGTAGCAGGCGAAGAACATCACAAAGCCCAGCACACACAGCCACACCATCCGCCGGTCGCCGAACAGCGCCCGCCACGCCCCCTTGGGCCGCTCCCCGGTCGGCACCGCATCCTCGACCTTCGGCACCTGCGGCAGCCGTACGGAAGCAATAGCGGCTCCCAGGACCAGGAACATCACGGCCTCGATGGCGAACAGCCGTACAAAGCTCGCCGGATGCGCGGCGTCGACCAGCAGGCCACCGACCAGCCCGCCGACACCGAGCCCCAGGTTGTTCAGAAAGAACTGCGTAGCGAACGCCCGCGACCTGGTCACCGTCGTCGAGCACCACACGATCATCGTCGCGAGGGCCGGCTGTATCACCGCGATACCCGCACCGAGCGCCACGGCCGACGCGATCACCAGCGGCTCCGTGGCCGACAGCCCCAGGCCCAGCGCCCCGACGGCCGCCGACACCGCGCCCACGATGGCCACCGGCAGCGGACCCCGCCGGTCGATCACCCGACCGGTCAACGGCAGCACGACCAGCGCGGCCACGGCCAGCATGGCCAGCACCACGCCCGCCGTACTCGCACCGAGGTCCCGCACCTTCGCCACATAGACGTAGAGATACGGAACCGTGAAGCCATTCCCGAACGCGCTCAGCGCGTTCCCCAGCTGGATCCGGCGCAACGCGGCGCCCATCGCGGTGGTCACACTCACCTACCTAGGTCAAGTCACAAGACGAATAAGAGGTACGAACCCACGAGCTGCGGCAGCCCTCAGCGGGACCGGACAGTCACACCCTGAAGACTTCAAAGCTAAAGTTCGAACTTAAAGAGTACACAATGAAGGACTTCGACGCCAATGACTTTCGTGTCATACTGCGCCGCATGCCTGAGCCCTCAGAAGCGGCCCCCGACGCGAACGAGCCGAGCCTCGAGCAGCAGATCGCGGCCTACCAGCGCGAGTTCCAGGACCTCGACCCCCAGGTCGAGCAGGTCGTCTCCGCACTCCAGCGCCTCAACCGGCGGATGAACGTCGCCTACGGACGCCAGACGGCAACCCTCGGCCTGAGCAACGCCGAATGGGAGGTACTCAAGGCCCTCGTCGTCTCGGGAGCCCCCTACCGGCTGGGCCCCGGCGAACTCGCCAAGCGCCTGGGCCTCACGCCGGCCGCCATGACCCACCGCATCGACCGCATGGCGAGCGAAGGCCTGGTCACCCGAGAGCGCGACGAGAGCAACCGGGTCCGCGTCATCGTCGAACTGACCCACGAAGGCCGCGAGAAGTGGCTGGAGGCCATGCGCCTGGCGGCGGTCTTCGAAGAGGACCTCCTCCAGGACATCTCAAGCGAAGACCGCCACCGCCTCGGCGAGGTCCTGACGCGCCTCCTACGCCGAGTGGAGGACGCCCAGCCGGACGCCGGAGGCCGCCTCAAGGACCTTGACTGACTCAGCTCCGGCCCAAGTTGACACGCCCCTGCCCCATCCGTAGTGTTCTCCGAGTTGCCACACAGCCGTAACGGTTCTGCGGCAGCCATCCCGCCGCTTCGCGGCACACCACTACTGCACGGCCCCTCACCGGGAACGATTTCGGCATGCCGAAATTCGGACCGGGACTCGATTATGAGTCACCGAGGAATTCCGCTAAAGTAGTGACCCCGACAAGAAATCGGAACTGAATTCGAACCGGAAACGGAACGAAATCGGATCTGATACAGTCGGAAAGGCCGGAAAGCGAAAGCCGGAAGGCCAGCCCCGCTCCAGCAGGGGGCCAGAGACGGAAACGGATCTGGTAAGGTTGGAAACGCGAAGAAGCCGAA
>NZ_JBEZJZ010000229.1:0-3649 GCF_040651455.1 Streptomyces sp. NPDC048483 | reverse complement strand
GACCCCGGCCCGTGTCCGCCGCGACTTCCGGCACCTCCGCCCCAAGGCCACCTGCCCGGCCAGAGCACCGAAATCCTCCCGCCCCGGCCCCGGACCGCCACCCGGCCGCAAGAACACCCGGCCCACCCCACACCACGACGTACACACCGTCCGCAAAACAGACGCCCCGAAACGGCAAACGAAGAAGCCGACCATCCCTCGCCCACGCCGCAAAGGTTAAAGATCAAGCTAGGGTGCTCGGGTGAGCGGTGCGATATCGCGTGAGGCGCGCAAGAAACAGCAGAGAGAGCCGAAGCCGGCATGGGGATGGCGGGCCACCGGGCTGCTGCTCGGTCTCGCGCTCACCCTGGTAGGTGCCGGAGCCGTCGTCGTCAACGGTGTCCAGGGCGTGCAGGCCACGGGTCTGGTGGGCACACGCGGCACTTTCACGGTCGATTACTGCATGGACACCAACTCCAGCCGGAAGCATTCCGACTACGAGTGCGGCGGCGATTTCACCCCTCGCGGAGGGGATGCCGACGACGGGTGGAGCGGAACGCTCGAGAACGCGGACAACTATCCGGCCGGCAAGAAGCTTGATGTGGTCGAGGCCTGGGTGGGCAGCGACCAGCACTTCCGGGAGATCGGTGTCGGGGCGGCCTTGGAATCCGTTCTGTGGTTCTGCATCGGACTGGTGATCCTGACGATGGGTGCCCTCCAGTGCCGCAAATCGGCCAAGAGCTTCAAGAAGTAGGCCGCGGGCCTGTGGGCCGGGAAGATCGGCCGGGTGAGGGAACAGCATCCGGAAGGGACGAGAGGGCGCTGGATCCGACGATGCCGGCCTACGGCGAACTGGACGTGGTTCTTGGTTGCCGGAACGGCGGAGTACACGACGGCGGCAAGACCGTCGATCGGCGCGCACGGGTAGCGCCGAGAGCAATTGGCCGGCTGATCGCCATCAGGGCGGCGGCGCTCTTTGCGCGGACCAGCAACCGCCCCACGCTCACCTGGGCTCGAAGCGCGCCCGTGGGTCTGCGCGCGGACGCGATCGTGGTGGAGAGCAATTACGGCGGCGACATGAGCCGTTAGATCCTCCAGCAGGCGTGGCATGAACTCCAGCGCGAGCAGCACACGGAGAACATGCTGATGCCTGCCGTCCTGTCAGTCACCGCTAAGCACGGCAAGAGGTTGCGCGCTGAGCCGATCGCGCAGCTCTCTGACGCAGCCGGCCGACCCGCAACAGGCCGGTGCTGCGTCGTCCACCTACCGGGATGACCGGCCGGCGCGGCGTCGCTGACCGTGGAACAGCCCACTCCGTACAGCTCGGCGAGCGCGGCATGAGCGAGCTGGGTACGCAGGTGTACCAACGTGACCAGCACTCGGTCGGTGAAACCAGCTGGGACAAGGCCGCACGGGCCCACTTCTTGGTCACACCGTGCGGTCACTGTCACGTCACGGCTTCGTCCGTCAACCGTCGGGTAGCCGGGGGATCGCGCCCCCGGGCGTCGGCTGGGGTGGAATTGGCCAAGTTCAGGGCGTGGTGGATGGTGTACCGGACATGGCACGGGGAGGGATGGCTGTGCGCGTTCTTGGGGGCCGATACGAGCTGGACCACGCCGCCCGGCAACCCGGTCACGCTCACTCCGGCGGCGCGGGAGGCCAGGTCCCAGCAGGCCGGCTCGACCGCGGAATGTGGAGGCAGTTGCCAGGCACCGACCGCACGGATTCACAGAGGCCGACGCGGCCGTACGGGCAGGCGCGCTACGGACGGATGGCGAGGAGTCGGGAGTGACCAGCGGCCCGTGCCCTGCGGCTCGGCCCGTTCTTCGGCGGGTCTTTTTCCGGTCGAACCAGATCGTGGCGAACGTCGGCGCGAGCCCCGCCCAGAACAGCACCTGCGGCAACAGCCGGTCCGTCCAGGGGACTTCGGTGATCAGCAGGGCGCACAGCATGGCCCAGGCCGCCTGGCCCAGCACGATACGGGCACGACCGGACCCGCGCGCGGCGCCGCCGCTGAACCCCTGAGGCAGGGAGGCTGTCGCCAGAAATCGAGCGGTGGAGGAGGATCACCGCCTCTGTCCCCCATGGGGGCAGCCCCAAGCGGGCAGGACGCTTCTCCAAGCCCCACGTCTACTCCGGCGGTCACGGCTCAGCCCCGCACCCGGTGCCGCACCGTCGACCCCGACCGGTCCTTGACGACCTCCAGCTGGGCCGGGATGCGCAGGCGCAGGTCGGCGACATGGCTGACGATGCCGACGCTGCGGTCGCGTTCGCGGAGGGAGTCGAGGACGTCGAGGACCTCGTCGAGGGTCTGCTCGTCCAGGCTGCCGAAGCCCTCGTCGATGAAGAGGGTGTCCAGCCGGGTGCCGCCGGCCTCGTCGGTGACGACATCGGCGAGGCCGAGGGCGAGGGCGAGCGAGGCGAAGAAGGTCTCGCCGCCGGAGAGGCTGGAGGTGTCCCGCTCCTGGCCGGTCCAGGCGTCGATGACATGCAGACCGAGGCCGGAGCGCCGGGTGCCGCCGGCCCGTTCGTCGGAGTGGACGAGGGTGTAGCGGCCGGACGACATCCGGTGCAGCCGCTCGCTGGCGGCGGCCGCGACCTGTTCGAGCCGGGCGGCGAGGACGTACGACTCCAGGCGCATCCGGCGTGCGTTCTCGCTGGAGGTGCCGGAGGCGAGCCCGGCGAGGCGGGCGATGCGGTCGTGGGCGGTGCGCAGCGGGGCCAGTTCGCGGGCGTCGGCCTCGGCGCGGACGGAGAGCCGGTCGAGTTCGCCGCAGCGGTCGCGGGCCGCCGCCTGGGCCGCGGCGGCGCCGCGCAGCCGGTGTCCGGCGGCCTCGTGCGCGGCGCGGGTGGCGTCCGGGTCCGCTGGCGGCAGGGCGGCCGCGGCGATCGCCTCGGGGTCGGCCAACTCCGCTTCCACGGCGGCCCTTTCGGCCTGCCATTCGTCGAGCTGCTGCTGGAGCGCACGCCATTCGCCGTCCCGCAGCAGCGCCTCGGCGGCGGACTGCGGGGTGTCGAATCCGGCCCGGCGGGCGGCGTCGGAGAGTCCGGCGTCGGCGTCCTCGAGGCGCTCGGCGCAGGCGTGGGCCGTACGGGACGCTTCCGCGGCGGCGGCGAGCAGCGTCACCTGGCGCTCCAGCCGCCCGGCGCGCTCGGCCACGCTGACGCAGTCACCACGCGCCTGGGCCAGCTCCTCCTCCAGCACGGCCCGTTCGCGATCCAGCGCCTCGCGGTGCGAGGTACGGGCGGCGACCCGGCGCTCGGCCTGCTGCTGCTCGGCGCGGCGGCGCTCGTACTCCCGCTCGGCGCGCCCGAACGCCTCGCGTGCGGCGTGCAGATCGGCGCCGGCCGCATGGTCGCGCGCGTGGGCCGTGTGCAACTCCTCGACCTGCTCGGTGAGTTCGTCGGTCGCCGCGTCACCGGCCGCGGCCGTGGCTCCGGCCAGCGCTTCCCTGGCCGACTGGCAGCGGGCCTCCACCTGCCGACGGGCTTCTTCGGCCCTTCGGTGGCCGGCCAGCGCGGCCTCCTCGGCCGCCCGGTCGACATGTCCGGCGGCGGCGCGGGCCGGGTCGGGGTGGTCGGCCGATGCCGCGTCCGGGGCACTGTTGCTGCCGCTCGGTGAGGACGGCTATCAGAGCGAGTACGGGGCCCGGCTGCCGCTCCTCGTCCG
>NZ_JBEZJZ010000228.1:0-3776 GCF_040651455.1 Streptomyces sp. NPDC048483 | reverse complement strand
GCCGGCGGCCGTCCGGCGGGCGCCCTTGACCAGGCCGCGCAGCACCGGCGGCACCGAGCCGCGGTCCGAAGTGCCCGTGGCGACCGGCCCGATCGGGACGAGGTGCGCCGTGTCGGTCGCAGTGGCGGCGTCGAACAGCGCCAGCCCCTGCTCGGTGGTCAGGGGCGTGGCCCCGTAGGCAGCGATCCGCTTCAGGTCCGCGTCCGACAGGGCGGCGGTCATCCCGCCGCTCGGGGCCCAGGCGCCCCATGCCAGGGACTGGGCGGGCAGGCCCTGCGCCGTACGGTGGCGGGCCAGCGCGTCGAGGAAGACGTTGCCCGCGGCGTAGTTGCCCTGACCCGGAGTGCCCAGTACGCCCGAGATGGACGAATACAGCACGAACGCGGCCAGGTCGAGGTCCTTGGTGGCCTCGTGGAGATGCCAGGCCGCGTCCGCCTTCGGGCGCAGTACGGCCGACAGCCGCTCGGGCGTCAGCGATGACACCACACCGTCGTCCAGAACACCGGCCGTGTGGATCACCGCGGTCAGCGGGTGCTCGGCCGGTACGGAGGCCACGAGCGCGGCGACCGCCTCCCGATCGGCCACATCACCGGCCCGCACGGTCACCTCGGCGCCGTGGACGGCCAGCTCATCCCGCAGTTCGGCGGCACCCGGCGCCTCCGGACCACTGCGACTGACCAGCAACAGATGCCGCATGCCGCGCTCGGTCACCAGGTGCCGGGCCAGCTCACGGGCCAGTCCCCCGGTGCCTCCGGTGATCAGCACCGTGCCGTCCGCATCCCACTCGCGCGGCAGGGTCAGCACAATCTTCCCGATGTGCTGCGCACGGCTCATGAACCGGAACGCCTCCGGCGCCCGCCGTACATCCCAACTCGCCACCGGCAGCGCACGCAACGCACCCCCGGCGAACAGCTCCAGCAGCTCACCGAGCATGCCCTGGACCCGGTCCGGGCCCGCGTCGGCGAGGTCGAAGGCACGGTAGGCAACCGACCCCACCGACTCGGGGTCACGGATGTCGGTCTTGCCCATTTCCAGGAAGCGGCCGCCGGGGGCGGTCAATCGCAGGGAGGCATCGACGAACTCACCCGCCAGGGCATTGAGCACCACATCCACACCCCGCCCCCCGGTGACCGCCCGGAAACGCTCCTCGAAGTCGGTCGTACGGGAAGAAGCGATGTGGTCATCGGGAACGCCCAGCTCCCGCAAGGTGTCCCACTTGCCCGCACTGGCCGTGGCAAACACCTCCGCTCCCAGATGCCTCGCCAGCTGGATCGCCGCCATACCGACACCACCGGCTCCGGCATGGACCAGAATCGACTGGCCCGGACGCAGACCCGCCAGATCCTTCAGCCCATAGAGCGCGGTCAGGAAGACCAGCGGCACCGAAGCCGCCTGAACAGGTGTCCAGTCCTGCGGGATGCGGGCGAGGAGTCGCTGATCAGTTACCGCCACTGGGCCATAACCGCCGAAGACCATGCCCATCACGCGATCTCCCGGGCGCAGTCCGCGCACCCCGGGACCGGTCTCGGTGACCACACCGGCGGCCTCCGCGCCCAGCAGCCCGGCCTCACCCGGATACATCCCCAAGGCATTCAGCACATCGCGGAAGTTCACGCCGGCGGCCTGGACCTGGATGCGTACCTGACCCTCCGTAAGCGGCTCCAGCACCTCCGGGCAGGGCGCGAGCACCAGACCGTCCAGACTTCCCTTGGCCGCGCTGTCCAACCGCCACGGCACTCCAGTGGGAGGCAACAGCCCGGATCCGCTGCCGAGTTGAGCCAGTCGCCCTACCCGAAGCGCACCGTCGCGGACCACGAACTGGCTGTCTCCGGTGGCCAGTTGACCTGGCAGGTCCGCGAGCACCGCGGCGAGATCCCCACCCTTGGCCCCGTCCTCCAGGTCCACCAGCGCGATCCGCCCCGGGTGCTCCGACTGCGCCGAGCGCACCAGCCCCCACACGGCGCCCGCGGCCATGTCCCGTATGGACTCCCCCGCAGCTGCCGAGACGGCGCCCCGGGTGACGAACACCAGACGCGAGGTGGCGGATTCCTCCCGGTCCGCCCAATCCTGAAGCACCCCCAGAACCCGTGCGGTGAGCTCGTGAGTACTGGCGGGCACATCGTCGCCCGCACCGGACACGGGGACCACCACAAGGTCCTCATCCCCCGCGAGGTCCGCCAGGGACGCGACCGACGCACCCACACCCAGCTCATCCGCGCCCAGGGACACCCACCGCACATCGACCGATCGCACATCGACCGACCGCACCTCGGGAGCCGCCACCCAGTCCAGCGACAGCAGCCCGTCGTGCCCCGCACCGCGCCGGGTCGTCGACTGGCCCGGACCGGGGTCCCGGTAGGCCCGCATCACCATCGCCTCGGCGGACAGCACGGGCGCGCCTTCGACGTCGACGGCCGCGAGGGACACCGAATCGTCACCGGTCTTCACCACCCGCACCCGCAGGACCGACGCACCGGCGGCATGGAGCGAAACGCCCTTCCATGCGAACGGCAGAAACTGGTCGCCCGCACCGCCGACCCCGGCCATCCGGTGGGCCTGGAGCACCGCGTCCAGCAGCGCCGGATGGAGCCCGAAGGCCCCGGCCTCATCGGCGACCTGGTCCGGCAGCGCGACCTCGACAAAGGCCCCGTCCTCGCAACGCCAGACCGAGCGCAGCCCCTGGAACGCGGGTCCGTAGCCGGTCCCTTCGTAAAAGCCCTCCAGGTCGACGCCCACCGCGTTCTGCGGCGGCCAGACCTGGGAGCCGAAGTCCGCGATCCGCTCCCCGCTGGTCAGCGTGCCACCCGCGTGCTGGGTCCACGGCTGACCGGGGTCGCCGTCCGGGCGCGCATACACCGAGAGGGCGCGGGCGCCCGTCTCGTCGGCGTCCCCGACCAGCACCTGGACCTGCGCGGCACGGTCCTCCTGGAGCACCAGCGGCGTCATCAGGACGAGGTCCTCGACACGGTCACAGCCGACCTGGTCGGCGGCGCGCATCGCCAGTTCCAGGAAACCGGTCCCCGGGAAGAGGACACTGCCGCCCATGACGTGGTCGATCAGCCACGGATGCGTCTGCAGCGACAACCTGCCTGTCAACACCACCGCGCCGGAGTCCGCGAGGGTGAGCGTCGCGCCCAGCAGCGGGTGCTCCGCGGGCAGCAGGCCCGCGCCGGTCACGTCCCCGCTGAGCGCGGCGGGCCGCGGCCAGAAGCGCTCGTGCTGGAAGGGGTAGGTGGGCAGGTCGACGCGGCGGGCGCCGGTGCCGGCGAACCACGCGGCCCAGTCCACCGCCACACCCGTGACATGCAGCCGCGCCAGCGCGCTCAGCAGCGCGGTCTCCTCGGACCGGTCCTTGCGCAGAGCCGGAACGGCGGTCGCGGCACCGCCCAGAGTGTGCTGGGCCATCGCCGTCAGCACCCCGTCCGGGCCCAACTCCAGGAAGACCGATGCCCCTTCGGCCTCCAGGGCGCGCACGCCGTCGGCAAAGCGGACGGTCTCGCGGACGTGCCGCACCCAGTACTCCGCCGAGCACACCAGCTCTTCGGTGGCCAGCTCGCCGGTCACGTTGGAGACGACCGGTATCTGCGGCGCCCCGTACGACAGCCCCTCGGCCACCCGCCGGAAGTCCGCCAGCATCGGCTCCATCAACGACGAGTGGAAAGCATGGCTCACCGACAGCCGCTGCGTCTTGCAGCCCTCGGACGCCAACTCATCGGCAATCCGCAGGACTTGAGACTCCTCCCCCGCGATCACCACCGACTCCGGGCCGTTGACCG
>NZ_JBEZJZ010000227.1:0-3847 GCF_040651455.1 Streptomyces sp. NPDC048483 | reverse complement strand
GCGAAACCGGCGAACAGCGGCGTCGCGAACATCAGCAGCATGATCGTGCCGTGCATCGTGAACGCCTGGTTGAACTGCTCGTTCGTCATGATCTGGTGGCCGGGGCGGGCCAGTTCGGCGCGCATCAGCAAGGCCAGCAGCCCGCCGACGCAGAAGAACGCGAATGCGGTGACCAGGTAGAGCGTGCCGATGGTCTTGTGATCGGTGGTCGTGAGCCATTTCACCGGTAGCCCTTTCGTCGATAGCCCTTTCGTCGACGGCCCTGTCACCGATGACCGTTTCGCCCGTAGCCGTTTCCCGGGGGTCTGCGTGGACGTGGTTGGCGTCGTGGGTACCTGCATGCCCCGTAGGTGTCCGGGGCCCCGGAGATGTTCACCGGTGCGGGGTGTGAAGATCGGGGCCATGCCGGACACCAACGGTTCATGAGCACGGACGACGCCTTCGCCGATGCCTATCGCACGCACTACTGGGCGGTCAGCCGCTTTGTGGCGCGGCGGCTGGACGGGCAGGCACATGAGGTCGAGGAAGTGGTGGCGGAGGTCTTCTCCATAGCCTGGAGACGCCGCGCCGAACTTCCCGACATCCCGCTGCCGTGGCTGTACGGGGTGGCCCGGAACTGCCTGGCCAACACGGTGCGCGGGCTCGGGCGTTACCGGCGGCTGCTGCACCGGATCGGCCATCACGAGGCGGCGCACCGCCGGCTGACCGTGGACAGCCCGGACACGGAGCCGCCCGGATCCTGGGTGCACGAGGTGCTGGCCCGGCTCTCGGCCGCCGACCAGGAGGTGCTGCGGCTGACGGCCTGGGAGGAACTGACCGTCGAGGAGCTGGCGGTGACGCTGGGGTGCGGCCGGAGCGCGGCGGCCATGCGGCTGCACCGGGCGCGACGGCGGCTTCGCGCGGAGATCGACCGTACGCGGATGACCGTGTCCGCACGAGCAGGAGGCGACGGCAATGAGTGACGAACTGGATCTGCTGCGCGCGGCCAATCCCGTACGGTCCGGCGAAGGCCCCTGGCGGGACCGCCCGCTGTCCGCCCACGCCGAACGTGGCCTCAACCGCCTGCTGCACAGCAAGCGCACGAAACGGGCCCGGCGGCGCCTCGTCCTGAGGGCGGAGGCCGCGGTGCTCGTCCTCGGCGCGGTGCTCGCGTTCACCTTCTCCGACATCGGCGCCGGCGCGGCCGTTGCCGTGCCCGTGGCGCTCGCCCCGCAGGCCGGTGCGCCCTCCGTATCGCTGGACCGGCTCGCCCGGCGAGCGGAGGCGAGGGCGCGGGCAGCGGGGGCCGCGGACGGGCCGCACCGGGGCAGCCATCTGCAGAGCTGGTACGCGAGTGTGGGGGCGGGCCCCGGCGCCGCACCGTCCGCCGTCGTGCCCGAGGAGCGCGTCACCCGGTGGCGCGCCGACGGCAGCGGCTTTGAACTGGTCGTGGCGACCGACCCGCGGCACCCCGGCCGGCGGGTGATCGACGACACCGGCGGCCGCTGGCGCACCGTCAAGGACGGCAAGGTGCTGCACCGGAAGACCTATCCGGCGGGCCCGGCGGACGGGCATCGCGGCCTCGGCGCCCGTACGAGGCCCCCGACCGACCCCGAGGCGCTGCGCGAACAGCTCGCGACGCTCTACGGGGCCACGGGCCGCACGACGCCGCAACTGCTGGCGGCTCTCTCGGCGTTGCTTCAGCAATGGACTCCGGGACCGCGGGAGACGGCGGCCATCGTCAGGGTGCTGGCCGATGCGGAGGGGATGCGTCCGGCGGGCGGGGTCACCGACCGGCTGGGGCGCCGCGGCCAGGCGTATGTGTACGACGGCCCGGACGGCGCCATGAACGCCACCCGCCAGATGGTGGTCCTCGATGCCCGGACCGGACAATTCCTGGGCACCGAGATCACGTTCACGAAGGACCTCCCCGACTTCAAGATCAAGTCGGGGGAGGTTCTGTCGTACGAGGCATGGATGCCGTGAAGCGGTCCGGGCGCGGGGCCGGGTAGGGCTTTCCGGTGCCCGGCCCGGTCAGTGGCCCAGACGGCGCAGCGCCTGCTCCGGGTAGCGTTCGCCGGCCACGGCCGCGCCGGGGACCGCTGCCCGCAGGCGCTCGGCCTGCTCGGGCGTGAGGCTCCGCTCCGCCGCCTCGGCGTTCTCCTCGACGTAGCGCACCCGCTTGGTCCCCGGGATCGGCACGATGTCGTCTCCCTGGGCCAGCAGCCAGCCGAGTGCCGCCTGCGCGGGCGTGATGCCGATCTCCGCGGCGATGCGCCGGACCTCGCGTACGAGGGCGAGGTTGCGGCCGATGTTGTCCGCCGAAAAGCGGGGCCAGCGGCGGCGGTTGTCCTCTTCGGTGAGCTCGTCCCGGGAAGCGAGCGCCCCGGCCAGCATGCCGCGGCCGAGCGGTGAGTACGCCACGATGGAGACCCCCAGCTCACGGCAGGTGGCGAGCATCTCTCCCGCCACCACGTCCCGGGTGAAGAGGGAGTACTCCAGCTGGACGGCGGCAACGGGGTGTACGGCATGCGCGGCGCGCAGCGTCGCGGGGCTCACCTCGGAGAGGCCGAGATGCCGCACCTTGCCTGCCGAGACCAGTTCCGCCATCGCGCCCACGGTGTCCTCGATGGGGGTGGCGGGGTCGCGGCGATGGGCGTAGTAGAGATCGATGTGGTCGACGCCGAGGCGCCGGAGTGAGGCGTCGCAGGCGACCGGTACGTACTGCGGTGAGGTGTCCACGGCGTCGACGCGGCCGGTAGCGGCGTCGTGCCGCAGCCCGAATTTCGTCGCGAGGAAGACGTCAGCGCGGCGGCCCCGGTCGCGCAGCCAGTGGCCGATGAGCTTCTCGTTGGCTCCGCGGCCGTAGGCGTCCGCCGTATCGAGGAAGGTGACGCCCAGCTCGGCGGCCCGGCCGAGCGTGCGGCGGGCCTCGTCCGCGTCGGCGGGTCCGTAGGCGACGGACATGCCCATGCAGCCGAGGCCGATCGCGGATACGGGTGCGGAGCGGGCGCCGCTGCCGAGCCGGCGGGTCTTCACCGGGTTCCGTTCGCGGCGGCGACGACGAAGGCCGAGAAGGCAGCGGGGGTGGGGGTGAGGGCTGGGCCCTGGAGGTTCTTGGAGCCGCGGATGGCGATGGCGGCGGGGAAGGTGGCGATCTCGACGCAGTCGCCGCCCTTGTCGCCGCTGTAGCTGGACTTGCGCCCACGTGCAGCGCTCAGGTCAGGTGTGCTCCCCATAGCGTTCCTCCATCAGGCGCTGGATCAGCTTCGCCGCATCCTTCAGGGACAGCGAAGCCGCCTGGAGGTGATCGTAACGAAGCGAACAATCCCTGACTTCCACTGGATTGGCTGTCGCATGACCCCTCTCATGGCCTTCGGTGGAGACGCCGGCGGGGTCACTGTCGAAGCGGTAGAGGTTGAACGCGCTGTTGCTTCCGGCATGAGCTCCGGCACCGAAGATCTCCGTCGCCCGCGTCTCCAGCTCCATGACCTGCCGGAACCACGCCAGGAGTTGGCTCCGCAGCACCAGCTCCATCAACCGCGTCAGCGCCCCACCCGTATCCAACGCCTTGTCCACGCTCGCGCTGAACTCGTACGGACGGCACCAAGCCCCCTCCACAAGACCCACTTGTCGGTGACGCGGGGCATTTACGGCGCCATGACGGCGAATTGACGGACGCGGCGCCGCGGAACGGCGGGCCGCGGCACCCGTGCACGGGGCGACAAGGGCGAGGCCGCGGGTTGCAGATGTGCGGCCAAGCCCCAGGAGCAAACGGCGTCCAAGTGGTCTAGACGAGATGTGGATGGACCGCACCGACCCGGAGGCGCGCTACCCCTGGATGGGGGGCGTGCGGGAAATCGCGGAG
>NZ_JBEZJZ010000226.1:0-3924 GCF_040651455.1 Streptomyces sp. NPDC048483 | reverse complement strand
TAGAGCGTGCCGCAGGCCAGTCCGCGAGGTACGTACTTGCAGATCTCGGAGTCTCTACGTCGGAAGATCGAAGAGGGCGAGATCAGCGAAAGTCTCCTCGCCCGCGGCCGGCACCACGTAGGCGACGAGCCGGGTGTCGTCCGCCCGGTCCTGGCGGGCGACGACCGCCACCTGGCCGACGGCCGCATGCGACGTCAGCGCCGCCTCGATCTCGCCGGGTTCGATCCGGAAGCCGCGCACCTTGACCTGGTCGTCCGCGCGGCCCGCGTACTCCAGCGTCCCGTCCGCACGCCACCGGGCGAGATCGCCGGTGCGGTACATCCGGCCGCCCGCCGGCCCGTACGGATCGGCGACGAAACGCTCGGCGGTCAGGCCGGGGCGGTTCAGGTAGCCGCGGGCCGGCCCCGCGCCGGACACATACAGTTCGCCGGTCACGCCCGGCGGCACCGGCCGCAGCCGGCCGTCCAGGACATAGGTGTCCAGGTCCGGGAGGGCGGTGCCGATGCCGCCGGCCGGGTCCGCGGTGTGCCGGGCGTCGAGGGCGAGGTAGGTGACATGCACGGTGGTCTCCGTGATGCCGTACATATTGACCAGCCGCGGCGCGTCGTCGGGGTGGCGCCGGTACCAGTCGGCCAGCCGGGCGGGTTCCAGGGCTTCCCCGCCGAAGATCACGGTGCGCAGGGCGAGCGGCTCGGCGCTCGCCGGGCGCTCCTGGTCGGCCTGCATCAGCTGGTGGAACGCGGACGGCGTCTGGTTGAGCACCGTGACGCCCTCGCGGGCCAGCAGGTCGAGGAACCGCTCCGGCGACCGGCTGATCTCGTGCGGGACCACGACCAGCCGCCCGCCGTGCAGCAGCGGCCCCCACAGCTCCCACACCGAGAAGTCGAAGGCGTAGGAGTGGAACAGCGTCCAGACATCCTCGGCGCCGAAGCCGAACCAGTGGCGGGTGGCAGTGAACAGCCGCAGCACGTTGCGGTGCGGGACGACGACGCCCTTCGGCGTACCGGTGGACCCGGAGGTGTAGATGACGTACGCCGGATGCTCCGGCGCGAGCGCCACCCGCGGGTCGGTGTCGGGCAGTTCACCGAGCAGGGCTTCGGTCTCGGGGGAGCCCAGCACGAGGTGGCCGGGATCCCCTTCCGTACCGGTCCCGGTGACCCGCAGCTTCGGGCGTGCGTCGGCGAGCATGAACGCGCTGCGCGCGGCCGGGTACTGCGGATCCAGCGGCAGATAGGCCGCACCGGCCTTGAGCACCGCGAGGACGGCGACCACGAGATCGGCAGAGCGCGGCAGCGTCAGCGCGACGATGTCCTCCGGACCCACTCCCCGGCCGATCAGCGCGTGCGCAAGCCGGTTGGCCCGCGCGTTGAGCTCGGCATACGTGAGCGCGGTGCTGCCCGACACCACGGCGACCGCGTCCGGCCGCCGGCGTACCTGGGCCGCGAACAGGGCGGGCAGGCTGCCGGAGACGGGCGCCTCGGCCTTCCGGTCCCGTACGGGCAGCAACTGCCGGCGCTCCTGGGCGGTGAGGATGTCACAGCGGCTCAACAGCCGGTCCGGGTCGGCGACCGCGGCTTCCAGCAGCCGGATCCACCGGGCGACCATCGACGCGACGGTGGCCGGATCGTAGAGATCGCCCGCGTACTCCACGAAGCCCGCGATGCCCTCCGGGGACCCGTCCTGGGCATGGCGCTCGGTCATCGAGAAGATCAGGTCGAGCTTGGAGGTGGTCGTCGTCAGCCGGACACCGTCGGTCTCCAGACCGGCCGGGGCGAAGTCGGCCCGTGGCGCGTTCTGCAGGACGAGCATGACCTGGAACAGCGGATGGTGTGACAGCGACCGGGCCGGGTTGAGTACCTCCACGAGGTACTCGAACGGCACGTCCTGGTGGGCGTACCCGCCGAGCGCGACATCGCGGACCCGGTCCAGCAACTGCGCAAAGCTCGGGTCGCCGCTCGTATCGGTCCGCAGCACCAGGGTGTTGACGAAGTAACCGATGAGGTCGTCCAGCGCCTGGTCGGTGCGGCCGGCGATCAGGCTGCCGACGGGAATGTCGTCGCCCGCGCCCAGTTTGGACAGCAGAGCCGCGAGCCCGGTCTGCAGGACCATGAACAGACTGGTGCCGCGCCCACGGGCCAACTCGCGTAGCCCGCGGTGCAGTTCGGGCCCCAGCTCCACGGTCACAAAGCCACCGCGGTGGGACGCGACCGCGGGCCGGGGGCGGTCGGTGGGCAGCTGGATCTGCTCCGGCAGTCCGGCCAGCGTCCGCGTCCAGTAGGCGGCCTGGCGGGCGAAGAGGCTGTCGGGGTCGGTGTGGTCGCCGAGCAGCCGGTGCTGCCACAGGGTGTAGTCGGCGTACTGCACCGGCAGCGGCGCCCACTCCGGCTCCTCGCCCCGGCGGCGCGCCGCGTATGCGGTGGCCAGGTTGTGGGCCAGCGGGCCCAGCGACCAGCCGTCACCGGCGATGTGGTGGATCACCAGCAGCAGGACGTGTGCGTCCGGCGCCAGGGTGAACAGCTCGGCGCGCAGCGGCAGATCGACGGCCAGGTCGAAGGCGCACGCCAGCGCCTTTGCCAGCACACCGTCCAGGTCCTCCTCGGTGGTGTGCCCGATGTGCAGCCGGGGCCGGGCCGTCGAAGGGCTCCGCACCTCCTGGTACGGGACCCCGTCGATCTGGGGAAAGACCGTACGCAGACTCTCGTGCCGGGCCGTCACATCGGCCAGCGCCGCCTCGAGGGCCGTCACGTCCAAAGGCCCGGACAGCCGCCACGCCAGCGGGATGTTGTAGTTGGCGCTGGCCCCTTCCAGTTGGTGCAGGAACCACAGCCGGCGCTGCGCGAAAGACAGCGGAACGCGGCCGGGGCGCTCGGACGGCGTCAGGGCCGGCCGGGCCTGTCCCGCGTCCGCCAGCGCCGTCGCCAGTCCCGCCGGCGTCGGCGACTCGAACAGGGTGCGCAGCTCCAGCTCCACCCCGAGCGTGGCGCGGACCCGCGCCACGAGGCGGGTGGCCAGCAGGGAGTGCCCGCCCAGCTCGAAGAAGCTGTCGTCCACACCGGTTTCGGCCACGCCGAGGATCTCGGCGAACAGCTCGCACAGGATCTGCTCCTGCGGCGTCCGCGGCGCCCGCCCGCTGCCCAGGGAGCCGGCCTGCGGCGCGGGCAGCGCCGTGCGGTCCAGCTTCCCGTTCGTGGTCAGCGGCAGGGCGTCCAGGGTGACGAACGCGGCCGGGACCATGTACTCCGGCAGCCTGTCCCGCAGATGGGCGCGCAGGGCGCCGGTGTGCGGGGCGGCGTCGGGGGCGGGCACCACGTACGCGACGAGCCGGGTGTCGTCGGCCCGGTCCTGCCGGGCGAGGACGGCGACCTGCGCGACATCCGGGTGCGCGGCGAGCACTGCCTCGATCTCGCCGAGTTCGATCCGGAAGCCGCGCACCTTGACCTGGTCGTCGGCCCGGCCGACGAACTCCAGGGTGCGCCGGGCGTTCCAGCGCACCACATCACCCGTGCGGTACATGCGGTTTCCCGGCGGTCCGTACGGGTCCGCGACGAACCGCCCGGCGGTCAGCCCCGGCCGCCCCAGGTACCCGCGGGCCAGGCCCTCCCCGGCCACGTACAGCTCGCCCGCCACGCCGGGCGGCACCGGCCGCAGCCGGTCGTCGAGGACATAGGTGCGCAGGTCGGGGATGGCCGTGCCCACGTCGCTGGCCGCGCCGGTGACGGCGTCGGCCCGGTTCAGCGCGGCGTAGGTGACATGCACCGTGGTCTCGGTGATGCCGTACATGTTCACCAGGACGGGGGCGTCGTCCGCGTGGCGCCGGTACCAGTCCGCGAGCCGGGCGGGTTCCAGGGCTTCCCCGCCGAAGATCACGGTGCGCAGGGCGAGCGGCTCGGCGCTCGCCGGGCGCTCCTGGTCGGCCTGCATCAG
>NZ_JBEZJZ010000225.1:0-3932 GCF_040651455.1 Streptomyces sp. NPDC048483 | reverse complement strand
GATCGCCGCCAGCCCCGTCGGCTCTGCCTCGTCCGACGGGCAGGGCAGCAGGCCGGCTGATCGTCATGTACCAGCACGGGCGCCACCGCGCCGTGCTTGGCGCGCAGTTCTTCGTACAGGGCCATGGGGTCGTGCTCTGCGGCCGGACCGTAGAGGCGCTGCGGTCCGTCCTGCCCCAGGCCGTGGGCCGGGCACCCGGGCGGCGGGAGGAAGGGAGGCGTGCTCATGAGGACTCCGTTGCAACGAGGGAGTGCAGGTAATGCATGAGGGAAATCAGGACGTCACGACTGGAGTCGCGATGCCGCGCATCGCATGACATCAGGGGTACGTGTGACGGGAGGTCGAGGGCACTGCGGAGTTCCTGCAGCGAGTGTTCTGGAGCCCCCGCAAAGGAGTTCACCGCGACGATGAAGGGCACGCCGCTCTCTTCCAGGCGGCCCATGACGTCGAAGCTGTCCTCCAGCCGACGGGTGTCCACCAGCACCACCGCGCCGAGAGCACCTTCGAACAGCCCGTTCCACAGGAACCAGAATCGCTGCTGACCTGGGGTGCCGAAAAGGTAGAGGACGAGTTCGTCGTTGATGCTGATCCGGCCGAAGTCCATGGCGACGGTGGTGGCCGTCTTGTGCTCCACACCTGCGCGGTCATCGATTCCGGCGCCGGCCTGGGTCATGGTCTCTTCGGTGGTCAGCGGCCGGATCTCGCTCACCGATCCGACCATGGTCGTTTTGCCGACCCCGAATCCACCCACGATCACGACCTTGACCGCCGCGGACGCCGTGTGCGGGAGCCGCTCCTCGTTGGGGGGCTCTGCGAGCTCAGAGCTTTTGAAGGCCATGGATCACCTTTTCGATGAGGGCAAGGTCGGGCAGATCCGCTGGCGGTACTGGTGGGCGCGTAAGCACCTGTTGCTCGTCCAGCAGGTCGCTGATCAGGACGGTGACGACACTCACCGGCAGTCCTATGTGGGCGGATATCTCGGCGATCGAGAGCGGGGTCTGGCACAGGTTGAGGATCGCCACATGCTCTGGCTGCATGCCGGCCGTGGCGACCGTCCTGGCCACGATCAGCGTGACCAGGTCGAGTTCGTTGGATGCGGAGGAACGGCCACTGGTGATGACGTAGAGGCGCTCCGGCCATTCCTCCGTGCCGTCCTGGTGGGAGTCGCTCACCTGGTCTGCCCGTCACCGCGGGGCGGGCTGGTGATGTGAGCTCCGAGCCGCGCGATCAGGTCCCGCATGCGTTGGCCCATGAGCCCGGCGTCCACCCCGGCGTCGGCGAGCACCGCGAGGTAGGCCCTCGGGCCGGCCGCCATCAAGTAGAAGAAGCCACCCTCCATCTCGATGACCACCAGCCGCATCTTGCCCGCCTGGTGCGGAAGCTCGATGCCGACCGCACTGGCGAGGCTCTGCAAGCCGGAGCAGGAAGCGGCCAGCCGCTCGGCCGACTCGGTGGCCCCGCCGTGGTGTCCCATACGCAGTCCGTCTGAGGACAGTACGAGGACCGTGCGGGTCTGCGGCACGCTCTCCGCGAGGTCCTTGAGCATCCAGTCCAAGTTGGCCGTCTGCTGACTCACAGTTCTCCTCTCGGCGCGGCGGCGTCGTCGCCACCACTGCTGCCCTCCGCCGACAGTCCGGTCTTGAACGCGGCCAGCCACTCGCCGGGTGCCGGCTGTGATCCCTCCGCCGGCCGGGCGTCGCCCGCAGGTGCCGGCGCCTCTGACACTCGCTCTCTGCGTCGCCGCTGGGGGAGTCCGTTTGCTGTCCGCTCCATCGCTTGCGGCGCATCGTCGGCTCGAACCGCCGCCTGTGGCTTCACCGTCCGGCGAGGCAATACCTGACCCGGTTGGCTCGCTGCGCGCGGACCGGAGAAGGTCCCGATACCGTGCGCCACACCGGACGCCTCAGCCGCGCTGGTGATCAACTGCTGAGGAACCACCAGCACCACCCGCACGCCCCCGTAGGCGGATGTGCGCAGCGAGACCTGCAGACCGAACGCCTGGGTAAGGCGCCCCACCACCGCAAGGCCGAGCTGCGGGGTCTCTCCGAGGTCACTCAGGTCGATGCCCTGCTGCGCCTGTTCAAGGCGGCGCTCGGCCAGGTGCCGGGCCTGCTCGCTCATGCCCACACCGCCGTCCTCGATCTCCACCGCGACTCCGGACTGCACGTCCGCGGCCGTGAGGTGGACCTTCGTGTGGGGCGGGGAATAGCGCGTGGCGTTGTCCAGCAACTCCGCCAGCACGTGGATGAGCGGTTCGACGGCCGGCCCCACGACGGCACACTCCGTGCTGGTGCTCAGCTCGACCCGCTCATAGCCCACGATCCGCGACATCGCGCCCCGCAGCACGCTGTACAGCGGTACCGGCCGGTTCCACTGTCGGCCGGACTGGGCGCCGCCAAGTACGGCGATGGAGTCGGCGAGCCGCCCGGTGAGCGCGGTGTTGTGGTCGATCCGCAGGAGATCGCCGAAGACAGCGGGGTCCTTGCCGTGCCGGTCCTCCATCTCGCGCAGCTCTCGTGCCTGCTGATGGACGATCGCCTGCATACGCCTGGCCAAGTTCACCAGGGCCCGCTGAGCAGAGTCCCTCAGCCCCTCTTCAGCAGCCACAGCATCGATAACGGTACGCAGCACCGCCCAGTGGGCCTGCTGGAACTCGGAAGGCAGGCCGGTGTAGGAGCCCGCCCAGCGTGCCGTCAACCAGTTGAGAACCTCTTCCGGAGCCTCATTCAGGCGCAAACGCGTCAGCATCTCCGGCACCAGGCTGTCGGCCAGCCGCGCGGTTGCTTCGTGCTGCCGCACCGACGCAGCTGACTGCACTCGGCTGTCTTCCTGCAGTTGCGCAATCTGCCGATTCCGACGCACGGTCCCGCCGACGGCGCCGGCTACCGCGCCCACAGCCGTCACGCCGATCCAGACAGCCGCAGTGAACACGCGAGGTTCAACCAAGCTTGCCACCGTCACGGCAGCAACCACCGGTATGAACCATGCATACACCGCCACGGACGGCAATCTGGACAGCGACTTCTCCTGGACCATGAGCACCCTCAACCTGTGGGAATAGACGATCGTCCAAAGACCTGCGGGAGCGTATAGGCATATGCACAACGAAATTGGCGTAGCGTCAGCTGAACCACCGAGACGGGCGTAGCTTTCTCATTCCGGTGGCGGTCCTCGCCCCAAAGGGCGATACTGCGCGCCGCGACGTGGGGGACGGACGCGACCTTCCCGACTGCAACCGGCCACCCGCCGCACCAGGCCCCGGCGCAGGGCGTATGAGACCGCACGGCTACAACCCGCCCCTGAACAGGAGAATCTGCGCCCCGGCAACGGCCCCGGCA
The DNA here is from genome assembly GCF_040651455.1 of Streptomyces sp. NPDC048483. Taxonomy (NCBI): domain Bacteria; kingdom Bacillati; phylum Actinomycetota; class Actinomycetes; order Kitasatosporales; family Streptomycetaceae; genus Streptomyces; species Streptomyces sp. NPDC048483. The sequence goes on along the minus strand of NZ_JBEZJZ010000225.1, from coordinate 594 downwards.
ACGGCAACGGCACCGGCATAAGCACAGCCACGATGCCTACCGTCGGGTCGCGGTGGAGCCACGGCCCCGCGCCGAAGTGTCGGTGAAGGCTCTCCGACGAGTCACCCAAGGCCCACCGGACAGCCCCCGGGCCGCGACCCAGCCCTTCCCGTCCTTGCGGGCCCGGACGTCACGTTGACGCAGGGCCACGCACCCTCAGTTGAGCCGAAGTTGATCGTGACGCTGACCGGGACCAGTAGCGGCGAGGAGTAATGCCGCACGCATATCTATGCCGTGGATGCCGGCCCGGACGTCATACGTCCAGGACGGGCACGGTCGTCCCGGAAGCGGTCTCGTCGGCTGATGGAGCTTTCGCCGATCGGCTAGCTTGATCTTTAACCTTTGCGGCGTGGGCGAGGGATGGTCGACTTCTTCGTTTGCCGTTTCGGGGCGTCTGTTTTGCGGACGGTGTGTACGTCGTGGTGTGGGGTGGGCCGGGTGTTCTTGCGGCCGGGTGGCCGTCCGGGGCCGGGGCGGGAGGATTTCGGTGCTCTGGCCGGGCAGGTGGCCTTGGGGCGGAGGTGCCGGAAGTCGCGGCGGACACGGGCCGGGGTC
>NZ_JBEZJZ010000224.1:0-3935 GCF_040651455.1 Streptomyces sp. NPDC048483 | reverse complement strand
GCGTCCCACTCCCCGCATGTGGAGGCTCTCCGGGACCGGATTCTGACCGATCTTGCCCCGATCAGTCCGATGTCCTCTTCCTCGGTGGGTTTCTTTTCCACGCTGACTGGTGAGTTGATCGACACGGCCGATCTTGATGCCGGGTACTGGTTCCGGAATCTGCGGCAGACGGTCCGTTTCGAGGATGCCGTGCGTGCTGCCGTCGATGCCGGCCACTCCGTGTTCGTCGAGGCTTCCGCTCACCCGGTCCTGACGGTGGGCATCGAGCAGACCCTTGAGGACGCGGGCGTATCGGGTGCCGCGTTGGGCACCCTGCGTCGCGATCACGGCGGCGCGGAGCAGCTGCTGACGGCGTTCGGGCAGGCGCATGTTCAGGGTCTTCCGGTCGCGTGGGAGAAGGTGCTGGCTCCGTATCGGCCGCAGCGCGTCGACCTGCCGACCTACGCCTTCCAACGACAGCGCTACTGGCTGGCCACCGCCGTCGAGAGCTCCGCCGAGGGGACGTCGTCGAGCGGACAGATCCGGGCCGCGGACTCCGTTGAGGCTCGGTTCTGGGAAGCGGTCGAGCGCGAGGACCTGGAGAGCCTGGCCCGGACGCTGGCGCTGGACGACGGCGACGGTCAGGAGCTGGGCGCCCTGATTCCCGCCCTGTCCGCGTGGCACCGACAGCAGCGCGAGGCGTCGGAGGTGGACCAGTGGCGCTACCGGATCAACTGGAAGCCCATCGACACCAAGCCCACCCGGCTCACCGGCACCTGGCTGGTGATCAACCACGCGGACACGGCGATGCCCGACTGCGCGGACGCGCTGACGAACCAAGGTGCCGAGGTCGTCACCATCGATCTGACCGATCCGGACACTGACCGGGACGTCCTCGCGAAGCGGCTGGCCGACGCGTTGGACGGGAGGCAGCCGAGCGGAGTGGTGTCCCTGCTCGCCGCCGCGGAGACCTCGCACCCCGGGCATCGTGCGCTGCCGGTGGGCCTCGCCTTGACGGTCAGCCTGGTCCAGGCGCTCGGCGACGCCGGCATCGAGGCGCCGCTGTGGTGTCTGACCCGCGGTGCCGTGTCGGTGTCGGCGGCCGACGCCCTCACCCGGCCCGTGCAGTCCCAGATCTGGGGATTGGGGCGCGTGGTGGCGCTGGAGCACCCGCGGCGATGGGGCGGTCTGGTCGATGTGCCGGAGAAACTCGATGAGCGTGCCCAGCAGCGGCTGGCGGCGGTGCTCTCCGGCATCGGCGCCGAAGACCAGCTGGCCATACGGCTGTCGGGAGTGTTCGTACGTCGCCTGGCCCGCGCTCCCCTGGGTACGGCGGCACCGAAGCGACAGTGGCGGCCGCGCGGCACCGTGCTGGTCACCGGCGGGACCGGAGACATCGGGCCGAGGCTCGTACGCTGGCTGGCCGACAACGGCGCGGAGCACATCGTGCTGCCCGGCCGACGCGGCCCGGCCGCACCCGGCATCCCGGAGCTGACCGAGGAACTCGCCGGTACCGGCACGCGTCTCACCGCTCTCGTCTGCGATGTCTCGGACCGCACGGCGGTGGCCGACATGCTCGACGAGCTGAGGGCGAAGGGCGACCCGGTCCGTGCGGTCGTTCACGCCGCGGCACTGATCAAGATCGGTTCGATAGCCGACAGCACCCTGACCGAGTTCGACGACGTCATGGCCGCCAAGGTCCTCGGTGCCCAGCACCTGGCGGAACTGCTGGACGGCGACGAGCTCGACGCGTTCGTGCTGTTCTCCTCCATCGCCGGCGTCTGGGGCAGCGGCGACCACGCCGCATACGCCGCCGCCAACGCCTACCTCGACGCGCTCGCGGAGCACCGCCGTGCCCGTGGCCTGCCCGCCAACTCCCTCGCCTGGGGCATCTGGCTGGCGATCAACGAATGGGGCGGCGGCAACATCCCCGAAGGCGTGGACCCGAGTCTCGTGCGCAAGCGTGGTCTCCCCTTCCTCGACCCGGAGGTGGCGATCTCCGGACTCCAGCGCGAACTCGATCACGACGAGACGTTCATCGCTCTCGCCGACGTCGCCTGGGACAGGTTCGTCCCGACGTTCAGTTCGGTGCGGGTCTCGCCGCTGATCGAGGCCGTGCCCGAGGCACGCGCCATCCTCAACGCGGAGAGCAACAAGGACAGCCAGGCGGGAACGGGCACGGAGACGGCGCTACGGCGACGACTTGCCGGGCGACCCACCGGTGAACGCCGCCAGGCGGTGCTGGAGCTCGTACGGACGCAGGCGGCGACCGTGCTCGGCCACGACTCCGTCGAAGCCCTCCCGGCAGGAAAGGCGTTCAGGGAGTTCGGCTTCGACTCGCTGGCCGCCGTCGACCTGCGCAACCGGCTGAACACGGCGACCGGGCTGACCCTGCCGGCCACCGTCGTCTTCGACTACCCCACAGCCGAAGCACTGGCCGACTATCTGCTCGACGAGACGTTCGGCACGGCCGAAGAGGCGCGGACCACGACGACCGTCACCACCGTCGTCGCCGACGACGAGCCCATAGCCATCGTCGGCATGGGCTGCCGCTACCCGGGAGGAGTGTCCTCACCGGAGGACCTGTGGCAGGTGCTGTCCACCGGAACGGACGCCGTGACGCCCTTCCCCACCGACCGCGGCTGGGACCTGGGGTCGCTGTTCGACGCGGACGCCGACGCCCCCGGCAAGTCGTACGTACGCGAGGGCGCCTTCGTCGAATCCGTAGCGGACTTCGACTCCGGCTTCTTCGGGATCTCCCCGCGTGAGGCGCTGGCGATGGACCCGCAGCAGCGGCTGCTGCTGGAGGTCTCCTGGGAGGCCCTGGAACGGACCGGCATCGACCCGAGCTCGCTGCGCGGCAGCCAGACCGGCGTCTTCACCGGCAACAACATCCACGACTACGGTTCCGCGGTGCTCCGGTCGGCGAGCAGTTCCGAAGGGCACGTCCTGACCGGCAACGCGTCCAGCGTCATCTCGGGCCGCATCTCCTACACCTTCGGTGCGGAGGGTCCCGCCGTCTCGGTCGACACGGCGTGTTCCTCGTCGCTGGTGGCACTCCACCTGGCGGTGCAGGCGCTGCGGAACGGAGATTGCTCGCTGGCACTGGCCGGCGGTGTCGCACTCATGGCGACACCCGGCGCGTTCACCGCGTTCTCCCGACAGCGCGGCCTTGCGGCCGACGGCCGCTGCAAGGCGTTCGCCGATGACGCGGACGGCATGGGGCTGGCCGAGGGTGTCGGTGTGATCGTGCTGGAGCGGCTGTCCGAGGCGCGGCGGAACGGACACGAAGTGCTCGCCGTGGTACGGGGAACCGCAGTCAACCAGGACGGCGCGTCGAACGGCCTGACAGCGCCCAACGGCCCGTCCCAGCAGCGCGTCATCCGGCAGGCACTGGCGAACGCGCGGCTGTCCGCCGCAGACGTCGACGCCGTGGAGGCGCACGGTACGGGCACGACACTGGGTGACCCGATCGAGGCGCAGGCGCTGCTGGCGACGTACGGGCAGGAGCGTGACAAGGACCGGCCGCTGTGGCTGGGCTCGGTGAAGTCCAACCTGGGCCACGCGCAGGCGGCGGCGGGCGCCGTCGGCATCATGAAGATGGTGCTGGCCATGCGGCATGGTCTGCTGCCGAAGACGCTGCATGTGGACGCGCCGTCCTCGCACGTGGACTGGTCCGCGGGTGCGGTGGAGCTGCTGACCGAGGCGCGGCCTTGGCCGGAGACGGGTCAGGCGCGTCGGGCGGGTGTGTCGTCGTTCGGTATGAGTGGCACGAACGCGCATGTGATTTTGGAGCAGGCGCCGGCGGTTGAGGCAGTCGAGGACCCGTCGCAGTCGGAGGCCGACGCCCTGAGGGGCGGCCCGGTGGCGTGGGTGCTGTCGGGCAAGTCCGAGGTGGGGTTGCGGGGGCAGGCGGAGCGGTTGGGTGCGTTTGTTGCTGAGCGCCCGGAGTTGTC
>NZ_JBEZJZ010000223.1:0-4203 GCF_040651455.1 Streptomyces sp. NPDC048483 | reverse complement strand
GGCGATCGTCAGATAGGGGTTGACCATGGCCGGCCGGCGGCCATTGGATGGGGACCGCCGAGGCCGGCTGACGCCCGGCGGGGGGCTTGCTCCGGCCGAGATGAGCTCGGACGCCGAGCCGGCGTCCGGACATGGGCGGTGACGGCGACAGCTTCTCCCGCCTGACACAGATCTCGGCATGCTCCCCTTAATTCGTGCGGCCGCCGCATTCCGTCATCGGGACCTGGCACCGGACACCAGGGGTGAAGAACCACATATCGGTGTACTAGAGGAATGAGTGGGGAACCCTCGATGACAGCTCTGTACGGTGGGCCGCTGCTGTTCGTCAGCAGCTCGGAGTCGGGGCGGATCAATCCGCTGCTCGCCATCGCCTCCGATCTCGGCCGGCGTGGCGGTGTCCCGTTGGTCTTCGCCACGACCGAGGACTGCCGTGGCGAGATCGAGGCGCTGCCCGCCACGCCCCCCGTCCGGTTCGCCTCCCTCGGCGAGCCGAACCCGGAGCATCTGCCGAAGACCTGGGACAACGAGACGTTCGAGGCGTTCACCGTCTCCTCCCGGGCCCAGGCCGTCTCCGCCTACCTGGAGCGGGTCACCGACGCCGACTTCCTGCAGACGGTGTACGACCGGCTGTTGGCGATCGTGGACGAGGTCAAGCCCGCCCTGATCATCGCCGATCAGGACGTGCCGTACGCCTTCGACGCGGCATTGGCCCGGGACATCCCCTACGTGATGACCGTGCCGATTCCGCTGGGCGCCGTCTACGGGCACCGGGTGCCCGCCGACTATCCGAAGACGTTCACGGGCCTGCCGCTGCAGATGACCCCCCAGCAGCTGGAGCAGAACGAGGAGTTCGCGCGCGAGGTGGGGGAATGGGCCGGTAACTCGGCCCGCATCAAGAAGTTCGTGGAGCAGCGGGTGGCCGCCGGGTTCACCAACCCCGCGTGCGTGTCGTCGGTCTACGCGGACGGGGCACGCTCCGTCCTGGGGCTCACGGTCTTCGGTGTGGAGTACGAGTTCCCCGACCTGCCGGACAACCTCACCATGGTGGGCGCGCTGATCCCGTCGGATCCGGCAGAGCGCGAGATGACCTCGCTGACCGGCTGGCTCGATGAGCACGAATCGATCGTCTACATCGGCTTCGGCACCATCATGCGGCCCTCCGCCGGGCAGATCGCCGCGCTCGTCGAGGCCGTACGCCGGCTCCCCGACCGCCACCACGTGCTGTGGCGGCTGCCCGAATCCCAGCAGAAGCTGCTGCCGCCGCGGGAGGAGCTGCCGGCGAACCTCCGTATCGAATCATGGCTGCCGTCCCAGACGGAGGTGCTGGCGCACCCCCACGTCAAGGTGTTCTTCAACCACGGCGGCGGCAACGCGGTCAGCGAGGGCAGCTACTTCGGCACGCCGCAGTTGGTGATGCCCTTCTGGATGGACTGCTACGACTGGGCTGCGCGGGTCGTCGACAGCGGCATCGGCCTCACCGTGGAGTACTCGGCGGAACCCGACCCACAGTGGATCAGCGGGCAGCTCAACAGGCTGCTGGAGGAGGAGCTGTTTGCGGAGCGTGCGCAGCACTGGAGCGAGCGCCAGCGGGAGGCAGGCGGCCTGAAGGCAGCCTCGGAGATCGTCCTCGAGCACGCGACCGCCGCCGAGCAGGCGACCCAGGCCTGACCGGTCTCGCTGGAACAGGAGCATCACTCGTGCGTGTCCTTGCCACTGTCAACGCCTCCCCCTCGCACACGCGTAAGTTCATCCCGCTCGTCCGCGCGCTGAAGGACGCCGGCCACGAGGTGCACTTCATCACCTCGGAGCCCATCGTCAAGGAGCTGGTGCGGGAGAGGGTCGGGATCAGCACCCTCATGCCCAACGCCTACGACGGCCTCAAGGCGATGCTCCAGAGCATGGCCGCCGCGGAGGCCGCCGGGATGGCGACCGGCACCGATGAGACCGACACCACCGACGGCTTCAACACGCTGTTCGCCTTCGACTTCTGGCGCGAACTGCTGCCGCCCGTGACCGAAGCGGCCCGTGAGTTCGCACCGGACCTGCTGCTGCGCGACGACTTCGACCTCCTCGGCTACCTGACGGCCGAGCAGCTGGGCGTCCCGCACGTCACGATGTCCGGCGGCTCCACGATCCTGCTGGACCCGTCGAGGCTGGCCGATCCACTCGACGCGCACGGTGCGGCGCTGGGCATCACCGGCTCCGGTCGGGGCCTGTACGGCTACGGCCGGGTGGATTACGTGCCGGCCGACCTGTCCTTCACCGCCCACCAGTGGCCCGTCGAACTGCGCTTCCGCCAGCCGGTGCTGACCCGGCCGGGCGAGTCGCTGCCGTCCTGGATCGCCGACCTTCCGGGCGACAAGCCCCTGGTCTACGCCGCGCTGGGCACCTCACTGCCGATGCAGGCCGAACTCCAGCAGCAGGGCGTCACGCTGCCCGCGTCGATCAGGCCGGAGCACGAGGTGCGGCTCGTCGTGGACGCGCTGTCCGAGGTGGACTGCGTGGCGTTGGTGGCGAGCGGCGGGATCGGCACGGACCTGCCGCGGGCCGACCACGTGCACCTCGTCGACTCCGTACCGCAGCCGCTGGTGCTGGAGGCCGCCGACCTGTTCCTCAACCACGGCGGATACAACGGGATTCGGGAGGCGCTGCGGTCCGGAGTGCCGATGGTGGTGTGCCCGCAAGGGGCGGACCAGCCGCACAACGCCCGGCGCGTATCCGAGCTGGGCCTGGGACTCCAGGTGACCGACGCGAACCCGGAGACGGTGGCGCAGGCGTGCCAGGCGGTTCTCGGGGACGGCGCGTTCCACAACCGGGCCGCGGTGGCGCGGCGCAAGGTCCTGGCCATGCCGGGCGAGGAGACCGCGCCCGAGCAGTTGGAGCGGATCGCGTCCGGCCAGGCGTAGCACCCGATCAGGCAAGGTCAACGCGGATGAGCGAGGAGTTCATGGGATACGAGTACCCGGTTTCCAAGCCTTGGCTTGAGGGGCGTGAGCTGGAGTATGTGACGGAGGCGGTCAGCAGTGGCTGGATTTCCTCCCAGGGGCCCGCCGTCAAACAGTTCGAGGCCGAGTTCGCACGCTACAACGGCGTGGCTCACGGGGTCGCCTGCTCTTCGGGGACCACGGCGCTGACCCTGGCGCTGCGGGCTCTCGGTGTCGGCCCGGGCGACGAGGTGATCGTCCCCGAGTTCACGATGATCGCCACCGCCTGGGCGGTCGAGTACGTGGGCGCGACGCCCGTGTTCGTCGACTGCCGCGACGACCTCAACATCGACGTCTCCCGCATCGAGGAGAAGATCACGTCGCGCACCAAGGTCATCATGCCGGTCCACATCTACGGGCGCCGCTGTGACATGGACGCGGTCATGGACATCGCGTTCCAGTACGGCCTGCGTGTCGTGGAGGACTCCGCCGAGGCGCACGGCGTGCGCCCAGTGGCGGACATCGCGTGTTTCTCGCTGTTCGCGAACAAGATCATCACGTCCGGCGAGGGCGGCATCTGCCTGACCGACGACCCGTGGCTGGCGGGCCAGATGGCCCACCTGCGAGCGATGGCCTTCAGCGCGGAGCACAACTTCCTGCACAAGAAGCTGGCGTACAACTTCCGCATGACCAACATGCAGGCGGCGGTCGCGCTGGCTCAGGTGGAGCGGCTCGACGACATCCTCGCCTACCGCCGCGACATCGAGAAGCGGTACGACGAGGGCCTGCGGGGCATACCCGGGATCACTCTGATGCCCACACGCGACGTGCTGTGGATGTACGACGTGCGTGCCGAGAACCGTGACGAACTGCGCCGGTTCCTGGCCGACGAGGGCATCGAGACGCGGCTGTTCTTCAAGCCGATGAGCAGGCAGCCCGGCTTTCTGGACCCGATCTGGCCCACGCTCAACGCCAACCGCTTCGCGGAGGACGGCTTCTACCTGCCGACCTACACCCAGCTGACCGCGGCCGACCAGGAACACATCACCGGCAAGATCCGCGAGTTCTACGCCGTCGGCTGATCAGCGGCGGCTGTTCCGACGGAACGAGGGGCCACGGGGCGAGACTCGCCCCGTGGCCCCTCGTCCGTGTCCCGCAGTCCGCGGTCCGTGGGGCCGCTCGTTCGCGGGACCGGAAGCCGGCCACCGTCCGGAGGAACGGCGAGGGGCCCGGAGAGACGAATAATCCGGCGTGCGTACGGAGATCTTCGTGATCTCCG
>NZ_JBEZJZ010000222.1:0-4308 GCF_040651455.1 Streptomyces sp. NPDC048483 | reverse complement strand
GACATGTACCCCGGCGTCTGGCGGCACGGCGACTGGATCACCCTCACCTCCCGCGGCAGCGTCATCATCCACGGCCGCTCCGACTCCACCCTCAACCGCCAGGGCGTCCGGATGGGCTCCGCCGACATCTACGAGGCCGTCGAACGCCTCCCCGAGATCCGCGAATCCCTCGTCATCGGCCTCGAACTCCCCGACGGCGGCTACTGGATGCCCCTTTTCGTCCACCTCGCGCCCGGCGCCACCCTCGACGACGCCCTCCGCGACCGCATCAAGCGCACCATCCGCGAACAGCTCTCCCCCCGCCACGTCCCCGACGACATCATCGAGGCCCCCGGCGTCCCGCACACCCTCACCGGCAAGCGCATCGAGGTCCCCGTCAAACGCCTCCTCCAGGGCACCCCGCTCGACAAGGCCGTCAACCCCGGCTCCGTCGACAACCTCGAACTCCTCCGCTTCTACGAGCGGGTGGCCCGCGACCGCACCAAGTAGCCGGCGCTCAGGCCCTGATCAGCGCCGGTCCGCCGGTGTCGACCGGCCATTGTCAGACCCCCCGATTACTCTCAGTGACAAGTGACGTTCGACCAACGCACCTCACTGAGGGGGAGCCATGACATCCACCACCCGGCACACCGACCAGGCCGCCGCCCGCCGCAAGCTGCGCCGCGAAGTCCCCAGCACCGCCGCCGTCCTCGCCGACGAACGGGACTTCGCGGCCATGCGCCGCTACCGCACCTTTCCGTTCGACGACCACCGCAGCTACCTCCGGCAGATGGAAACCCTGCTGCGCACCCTCGCCGCCCAAGGCGTGCTCACCACCCTGAGCCTCTTCGACCCGGTCGCCTACGAGGACTACTGCGCCCGCCTCGCCCTGGACCCCGACTGCCCCGACAGCCGTACGCGCTACACCGCCGAACTCGCCTGCACGGGACCGACGTTGCCCTACGCGGGCGAGCCACTGACCCAACTCCTCCCCCTCCTTATCAAGGAGGCCGACCACCAGGCGACCTGGGACCAGGCGTCCGCCCTCCTGGCCCGCGCGGGCAGCTGCCAGGACTGCGGCGCCGACCTCGGCCACGCCGCCTTCGCCCGCGCCACCGACGCCGTCCAGCAACTCCTCGCAGCGCTGGGCGACGGCACCCACCACCTCGTCTGCAGCATCCCCGCCGGGGACCCACCGCTGCTCGCCGTCCTGCACACCACCGCCGCAGAGACCGGCCGCCCCCAGCTCTCCGAATCCGAAACCCTCATCTTCTGTACGGTCCTCGCCGCCGGCCTCGCCCTCCGCACCCCGGGAGGCATCGTCGCCCGAACGATGACGCCCACAGCCGACGATGCCGACGACACCACCGCCACCGGCGTCCGGTCCACCGTCCGCGGCTGGTCGCTGCGCGACGCCTGGCCCTGCCCGCTCACCGAGGCCGAGGTCTTCAGCGCCTACTGCACCGACGCCGACACCGGCGAGCCCATCGCCCCCGAGCACGGCGTCGCCTACGCCCCCGGCCTCACCCTCACACCCCCACCCGACAAACACCGCCACCACTGACGGCCCGGCCCCGCCCAGCCCTACGACAGACGGCCGCCCCGCCACGGGGGCGGGACGGCTGTCTGTCACTCCTGGGGGACACTCCCGGGCTACTCCCCGGACAGCACCGCCTGCGCCGCGGCCCGCGCATCATCCGCGGTGTCCGCGGCCCGCGCCGCGGCCGCCGCACGCTCACACTGCGCCAACGTGTGCTTCGACAGCGTCGCGCGCACATACGGAATCGACGCCGCACCCATCGAAAGGCTGGTGACACCAAGCCCCGTCAGCACACACGCCAACAGCGGATCGGAGGCCGCCTCACCACAGACACCACAGCTCTTGCCCTCGGCCTTCGCAGCCTCGGTCGAAGCCGCCACCAGATCCAGCAGCGCCGGCTGCCACGGATCCTGCAGTCGCGACACCGCACCCACCTGCCGGTCGGCGGCAAAGGTGTACTGCGCCAGGTCATTGGTCCCCAGCGAAAGGAACTCCACCTCTTGCAGAATCGACCGTGCCCGAAGAGCCGCCGACGGAATCTCCACCATCGCGCCGAACTTCGCCTGCAGCCCGGCCTCCCGGCACGCGTCCGCGAACGCCCTGGCATCGATCCGGTCCGCCACCATCGGGGCCATGACCTCGAGATAGACCGGCAGCCCCTCGGCCGCCCTGGCCAGCGCGGTCAGCTGCGTCCGCAGCACATCCGGGTGGTCCAGCAGCGTCCGCAGACCCCGCACACCCAGCGCCGGATTCGGCTCATCGGCCGGCGTCAGGAAATCCAGCGGCTTGTCCGCACCGGCATCCAGCACCCGCACGACCACCCGGCCCTCGGGAAAGGCCTCCAGCACCTTGCGGTACGCCTCGACCTGCTTGTCCTCCGCCGGCGCCTTCTTGCTGTCGTCCAGGAACAGGAACTCCGTACGGAAGAGACCGACCCCCTCCGCCCCGGCCTCGACCGCAGCCGCCACATCACCGGGCCCACCGACATTCGCCAGCAACGGCACCTTGTGACCATCGGACGTCGCCCCGGGCCCCGAAGACGCCGCGAGCGCCGCCTTCCGCTCCGCCGCGGCCTGCTCCAGCGCCGCCCGCTTGGCGGCATCCGGCTCGACGAACACCTCACCGGTGCTGCCGTCCACCGCGATCACGGTGCCCTCGACGATCTCACCGGCACCCGGCAGCGCCACCACGGCCGGTACCCCCAGCGCCCGCGCGAGAATCGCACTGTGGCTGGTCGGCCCGCCCTCCTCGGTCACAAACCCCAGCACCAGCGCCGGGTCCAGCAGCGCGGTGTCGGCCGGCGCCAGATCCCGGGCAATCAGCACGTACGGCTCATCGCTGTCCGGCACACCCGGCATCGGCACACCCAGCAGCCGCGCGACGATACGGTTCCGCACGTCATCAAGATCGGCGACCCGCCCGGCGAGGTACTCACCGGCTCCCGCCAGCAACGCCCGATACGCGGCAAAGGCGTCGTACACCCCCCGCTCGGCGGTGCTGCCCACGGCGATCCGCCGCTCCACATCCGCCATCAGCTCCGGGTCCTGCGCCATCATCGCCTGCGCCTCGAGCACATGCTGCGCCTCGCCGCCCGCCAGGTTCCCCCGCGCGATCAGGTCGGCGGCAACAGCCTCCACGGCCTGGCGGGCACGCCCCTGTTCGCGCTCCGCCTCCTCCGCCGGAATCTGCTTGGCCGGCGGCTCGAGCACCGCCGTGCCCATGTGCCGCACCTCGCCTATGGCCACGCCGTGGCTCACCCCGACGCCCCGCAGCGTTGTCTCCATGTCACCCGTCTCCCTTGATGCGGCGATCCCTGCCGCCGCGATGGATGTCGTACCCGCCGTCCCGGACGGCGTCCAGCTGTTACTGCCAGGAGAAGAGCGTGTCGCCCGCTTTGACGTCGCCGTCCTCGCGCACATCACCGAGCGAGTCGGCGGCCGCCTCCAGCGCGACAACCGGGCACACCGCCGACTTGCCGGCCTCCTCGACCGCAGCCGGGTTCCAGCGCACGACCGCCTGGCCGCGGGAAACGGTGTCGCCCTTGTTGACGAGCAGCTCAAAGCCCTCGCCATTGAGCTGAACGGTGTCGATACCAAGGTGCGTCAGCACCCCGTGCCCATCGGCGTCGACAACGACGAACGCATGCGGGTGCAGCGAAACAACAACGCCGTCCACGGGCGACACGGCCTCGGACGGCTCACGAACGGGGTCGATGGCGGTACCCGGACCCACCATCGCTCCGGAAAACACCGGATCCGGCACTGCCGCGAGTCCGATGGCGCGTCCTGCAAGAGGGGACGTCACGGTGGTCATGGGAAACCTCCCAGGGGTGAAGATTCATCAGGCCGCCGTCACTACCTGTCCTGGACGGCGCACCGTTCAGAAGCGTAAGTCATAAGAACGGACGATTCCGCATGAGCGACACCGGTCGTACGGACGCCGAGCCCCGCTGAATCGATTTGCCTCGCCCACAGCAGGCCTGTACTGTCTGAGACCTGCCCCAGACAGCCAGGCCGCAATCAACTGCGGCCCGGACGGCCGTGGGCGGCACTCCCTCAGAGTCTTGATCGAGATTCTCGAATTGCGTGATTCTGCATGTCTGCAGAAAAACGGTGGTTCGAAAGCCCCGAAAATGCCTGATAGAGTGTGAAACACCGAAGGGAAGCGCCCGGCGGAAACCCGAGAGGGAATCCCAAGGAAGCGTCCGTTCCTTGAGAACTCAACAGCGTGCCAAAAGTCAACGCCAGATATGTTGATACCCCGTCGACCGGAAATATCCGGGAGATGAG
>NZ_JBEZJZ010000221.1:0-4533 GCF_040651455.1 Streptomyces sp. NPDC048483 | reverse complement strand
AAGATCTCGTTGTCACCCCGCCCAACCCCGCCCCGCAGTTGACCAGCCCGGCTCGTCCGGCGGGGGTCCGTCCCGCACCCGCCCGCGGTCGGGGTGCGGCACGGACGGCCCGGCGCCGCCGCTGGCCGCCGGCGGGCACTTCAAGGAAGCCGCGTGCGGCGAGGACCGCTGCACCCGGGCGGCAACGGCGGCGGATGCGGGTGGATATGGATTGCCATCCCCGATTGCCACCGTCACCACGGCGTGAAGCAGCCGGCCGACTTCACCGACGGGAACGATCCACGTTCCCGGTCCGGCTTCAGGTGTCCTGTGACAGCGGATCTTGAGCGTGTGCCATCGAAGTCTGAGTGACTATTCGTCGCCGTATCCTCCTGGGGCACAAAGTGCGGGTTGCTGAAGCGACCCGCGGCCCCCCCGGCACGCCGGTAGCAGCGGCTCGATCGTGGAGCGGCTCGGGCGGACACCAGACCTCAACGACCCACCAGTCCCGACGCATACGCTGTCCCGAAGTTCAGGTACCGATGCCGCTCACTCTGCCGAGGGCTCCAGTCGCGCGGTGCACAAAGGAGGTTGGCTGCAGACCCTCCGCCCTGACAAGGTAGGAGACTGGCGAGTCGGCGAGGATCGTGTCCGCGGCAAGGGTCGCAAGGGCTGGTTGCCAGCCTTCCGGGACGCCGCCTTGTTCAAGGTCGCATACGCCTACGGCCTGCGCCGCAACGAGACCCGGATGCTTGATCTCACCGACTTCGGCCGCAACCCGGAGGGCCGGGAGTCCGGCGAGTACGGCACCCTGCTGGTCCGCTACGGCAAGGCCAAGAAGGGCTCGCCGCCCAAGCGTCGCAGCGTGCTGACCGTCTGGCACTGGACACCCGGCACCATCGAGGAATGGATCAGCGAGGTCCGGCCCGGGATGCGTCATTCGACCGGCAGGGCCCTCTGGCCGTCCGAGCGAGGCCCGCGGATCGGGCTCCAGCGGCTGGACTCCCGCTTCGCGGCCTACCAGGACGCCATCGGACTGGACCCCGCGCTGGAGTTCCACTCGCTACGCAGGTCCTACATCACCCACCTGATCGAGGACGGTCACGACCCGCTGTTCGTCCAGCTTCTCTTGAGTCCTCTGGGCAGTGTCCATGACGTGCAGCACGAGCCTGGGGCGGGCGGAGATCTGCGTGGTGGAGGTGGTTATCTACCGCCGTCCATCACGCAGTTCCCCAGGAGGTGGACCTGCCCGCACCCGTCGCTGAACTGGCACTCCAACAGGTCAAGGTTCGCCGCAGCCATGCCGTCCTCGCACAGACGGACTCGGCCTGGCTCTTCCCCGGAGGCCAGCCTGGCCGCCCGATCAGCGCCTGGGCCATGGGCGAACGGCTCCGCAAACTCGGCATCCGGCTCGCAAAAGCCCGCTCGACCGCGCTATTCCAGCTCGCCACCGAGTTGCCCACAGCAGTCCTCGCCCGCACCCTCGGCATCGACATCACCGTCGCTGTGAAATGGCAGCGAGCCGCCGCCGGGGACCGGGGCGCCTACGCCGCCGACGTTGCCAACCGGAGGCGCCCGTAAGTCAGGTCCATGCGCTTGGTTACCCGAGACCGCCGTTGCTCTGGAGAAGCTGGCCGTTGATCCATCCACCCTCTGCTGAGCAGAGGAACGTGACCAAGTTCGCGCAGTCCTGCGGCACACCAAGGCGCCCCAGGGGCGTGAAGCGGATCATGTCCGCCTTCTGCTCCTCAGTCATCCACCCGGTGTCGGTCGGTCCGGGATTGATCGCGTTGCAGGTCACTCCCAGGTGGGCGAGCTCACGGGCGGCGGCCAACGTGATCCGGTCCATCGCACCCTTGCTCGCCCCATAAGGCAGGTTGCCGGCGGTGTGGTCGCTGGTCAGGCTGACGATCCGCCCGCTGCCATGCTGCCCGCGGAACCGCAGCCCGTACTCCCGGATCAGCAGCCAGGTTGCCCGCGCATTGACCGCAAAGTGCAGGTCAAAGCTCTCCACCGTGGTGTCCAACAGGCCCGAGTCGACCGACTCGCAGTGGCAGAGCACCAACGCGGTGACGTTCCCCAGTACGCGCTCGACGCTGCCGAAGAGCTGAGTCGGCACAGCCGGATCACTCAGGTCCGCCTCGATCGCATGCGTTCTCGCCCCAAGGGACGCCACCTGCTTCCGCAACTCTTCGGGCGCCCCCGGCTCCACGCCCCACTGCATCCGCTCGTCATACAGAGTCCAATATGTGAAGGCCACGTCCCAGCCCGCCCGGACGAGATTCACGACCACGGACGCCGCGATTCCCGCCGAACGTCCTGCCCCCGTGACCAGGGCAAGCGGGCGCCCCGACTCGCCCACGTCCCGCCGCTTCTCCAGGTGCGTCTCGCCACTCATGATCCTCATCCTGGTGGGACGCGCTACACACAGCACCCGATTTTCCCAAGCGCACGACGCGACCACCCCTGAGATGGGCAGGCACAGCCACCATCACGAGGGGCCGAAGGCGCCAGATCAGGCAGGTATTCGGGCAGTTCCAATACCCGACTCCACCATTAGCGATCTACCCGGCCGAGACCATCGAGGCCCATCGCGCCTTTGTCGCCCGTCGCAGGGCCACCCGACCCAGCGATGAGTATCGGACCTCACCGAGGAGGAATGGGACGCTTTCCTCGCGCACTTCGAGAAGCGCAAGGTCTCCATCGGCACCTGCGCTCGTGCCTTTTCAAGCCCTTGTGTTCATGAACACGCTTGTGTTCGTTGCTCGCTCCTCCGGCCGGACCCGGCCCAGCGTGGCCGGTTGGAGGAGATCCGCGACAACCTCGTTGCCCGCATCGCCGAGGCCGAGCGCGAAGGCTGGCTCGGCGAGGTCGAAGGACTCCGGGTCAGCCTGGCTGGCGCCGAAGACAAGCTCGGTCAAATGGACCGACGATCTCCCGGCGGCACGGCGATCAACCTCGGCATGCCACGCATATCCCCAGCTCAACCCGGCCGGGAGGAGGGAACGGCATTGCTGAGACAATCCCTGGATGACCAGCAATGAGATCCGGTTCGACTGCCGGCACCGGGGTGACGGCGGCCCGCTCGTGATCGTCCCCCGCATCGACGGAGCACCACTCACCGAGCTGATCGACGGGTTCGAGATCACGGCCGGGATGCAGCCCGCAGGCGATGCCTACGGCGGTCTGATCCCGGAGTTCTTCCGGTTCGGCCCGATGCAGGACCACTTCCTCGGACGGTCCACCAACGCGATGAGGCCGAAGACACCCGTTCTAGGGTGTGAATGCGGCGAGTGGGGATGCTGGCCTCTCATGGCTCGCATCACCGTCACAGCGGACTTCGTGGTTTGGGACTCTTTCGAGCAACCCCATCGCACAGCACGCGACTACACGACGTTCAGCCCGTTCCAGTTCGACCGCCACCAATACGATGTCGCCTTGCGGGACTTGAGCGCGGCGATGGACTCCGACGTCGACGACACGCGTGCATGAGCGCTAACGGGCACGGCCTGCTGGGCTAGAGGACAGGGAAGCGGTTCATGGAAAGGTTCGAGATAGAGAGCCTGGCGCTTATACCTGGCCAGAAGATCCAGGCCAAGGTCCTGAGCCATCGCCCATGGGGCGTGGTCGTTGAGATCGTCGGTTACGAGAACGCTGGTCTGTCGGCCTCAATCGACATGATCCAGCAGTTCTCCAGGACCACGAGCAGCCATGACGAACTACTCGCGCTCTTTCCACCCATCGGTTCGCAGATCGATGCGGTGATCGAGCAGATCCATCGCTGGCATCCGCCGGTATCAGTGCGGCTCAGCATCCGACCTGCCGACCTGGAGTCACTGGCCTGGCGCTGCGACTTCTGTGGAGAACGGATCACATTGGGCCCAGGTGGAGACGCCCTCGTTTTGGACTCGCGAAGCCACGACGGCCCAGGAAGCCACACCATCATCTCCCACCGGCACTGCCTGGCCGAGCGGATCCGCCCAGAGAACTCTGGAGAGCGGGCGCGAGCAATGAAGATCGGGAAGATGTGCTGAGGGTCGCAAGGTGGCGTTCCTGACCACCTACTGACACGTCTGAGCTCGACAGCTCATTCGGCGGGGGCAACTGGTAGTTCAGAGAAGCCTGTGTTCGCTGCCCGATGCTGCGGATCGACCCGGGCCAGCGGAAGCGACTGATCGAGATCATCCACGGCCTCACCGACCGCATCAAAGAGGCCAAGTCGAACGGCTGGCTCGGCGAAGCGGAGGGACTCCAGGTCAGCCTCCAAGCCGCCAGCAAGAAGCTGACCGCCATGGACCAGGCCCAGGCCCGAAGCAAAACCCACATCGCTGACCTGGGGCTCCCCCAGCTCAGGCAGCCCTGAAATCACGCGAGGTGCGGCCCACCTACCAAGCACGCCGCACCTCGACTCCACCTACATGGAGGGCTCAGCATGGCACGACGAGTGCGTGACTCCTTGGTACTCCAGCCGTGCTTCTCCATTTGTGCTGGTCAGCGGGCCTGTTTCGAGTCTAGTTGGCTGACACTCCGTCAGGGTAACGGCGGTTCGTGACT
>NZ_JBEZJZ010000220.1:0-4559 GCF_040651455.1 Streptomyces sp. NPDC048483 | reverse complement strand
ACCGCACCATGCCCCAGCAACTGCGCAAACGCCGACGGAACAGCACTGATCAACGTGCCCTCCCAACGGCCCTGCGGCCGCTCCGCCAGCGCCAGCAGATCCCGCACCACCTCCACAGCACCGCCACACAACAGCGTCCCGAACATCTCAAACGCCGAGACATCAAAGTTCAGCGACGTGGCAGCAAGCACCCTGCGCAGCCGCTCCGGACCAATCTCCGCAGCCGCCCACGCAGCCAGATCCACCACATTCTCGTGCGGGACAACCACACCCTTGGGACGACCCGTCGAACCCGAGGTATAGATGACATACGCCGGATGACGCGGAAGCAGCGGCCGCCTGCGCCCAGCGTCCCCGGGATCCCCCTCCGACCGGCCCGCCAACAACCGCCCGGTCTCCGGATCGTCAAGAACCAGACACGGCAGATCCGCACCCGTCTCCGGCAGACCGGCCGCCACCTCACGCGTGGTCACAAGCAACGAAGGACGGGCATCACCCAGCATGAAACCGATACGGTCCGCCGGATAACCGGGATCGACAGGCATATACGCCGCACCGGACTTGAGCACCGCAAACAGCGCCACCAACATCTCCGCCGAACGCGGCACCGCCAACGCCACAAACCGCTCCGGCTCCGCACCACGCTCAATCAGCAGATGCGCCAGACGGTTGGCACGCCGGTTCAGTTCGCCATAACTCAGCTCAACGCCGTCACACACAACCGCAGTCGCATCAGGAGTACGCCCGACCTGCCACTCGAACGCCTCAGCCAGCGTGAGGTGCGCAATCTCCGCGGAAGTCTCGTTCCAGGCGGTGAGCACCTGGTGCCGTTCCTCGGCGGTGAGGACCTCCGCCTCGCCGATGGCCAGGTCCAGGTCGGCGGCCAGCTGGGCCAGCAGCCGCCGGAACCGGTCGGCCATCAGCGCGACCGTCTCGCGCTCGAAGAGGTCGGTGCTGTACTGCAGGACGCCTTCCAGGCCCTGTGGGCTGCCGTCCGCGCCGGTCCGCTCGACGAACTCGGCGGCCAGGTCGAACTTGGCGACGGCGCTGCCCACCGGCGCCGGCCGGGCGTCCAGCTCCGGCAGCTCCAGGGTCGCCTCGGGCGTGTTCTGGAGGGCCAGCATGACCTGGAAGAGCGGATGGCGGGACAGCGACCGCTCGGGGTTGAGGACCTCCACCAGCCGCTCGAACGGCACCTCCTGGTGTGCATAGGCGGCCAGGTCGGTGGCCCGCACCCGCTCCAGCAGCTGCCGGAAGGTCGGCGAGCCGGCGGTGTCGGTGCGCAGGACCAGGGTGTTGACGAAGAAGCCGACCAGATCGTCCAGCGCCTCGTCGGTACGTCCGGCGATCGGCGAGCCGATCGGGATGTCCGTGCCCGCGCCCAGCCGGGTCAGCAGGGCGGCCAGGGCGGCCTGGAGGACCATGAAGAGGCTGGTACCGGTCTCCCGGGCCACGGCCAGCAGCCGCTGGTGCAGCGCGGCGTCCAGCCCGAGGTCGACGGTCGCACCGCGGTAGCTCTGCACCTGCGGGCGCGGGCCGGCGCAGGGCAGCTCCAGCTGTTCCGGCAGCTCGGCCAACTGATCGGCCCAGTAGGCGAGTTGGCGGCCCATTGGGGAGTTGGGGTCGTCCTCGTCGCCGAGCACCTCGTGCTGCCACAGGGTGTAGTCGGCGTACTGCACCGGCAGCGGCGCCCAGTCGGGCGCACCGCCCGCGCACCGCGCCGCATAGGCCCGGGACAGATCGGTGGCCAGTGCGGAGAAGGACCAGCCGTCGCCCGCGATGTGGTGCAGCAGCAGCAACAGCACATGCTCTTCTTCGCCGAGGCGGAAGAGGGTGGTGCGCAGCTGCGGTTCGGTGACGAGGTCGAAGGCGTAACCGGCCGCCTCCGCCATGGCCGTGTGCAGCCCGGCCTCGTCGGTGGCGACGACCCGCAGTTCGGGCCGGGCGCTCTCCGCGGTGCGGATCTCCTGGCGCGGCACCCCGGCGGTGTCCGGGAAGACGGTGCGCAGCGACTCGTGCCGTGCGACGAGGTCGGCGAGCGCCCCGGCCAGGGCCTGCCGGTCCAGAGGCCCGGTCAGTCGCAGGCCGAGAGGGATGTTGTAGGTGGCGCTGGGTCCTTCGAGCCGGCCCAGGAACCACAGACGCCGCTGGGCGTACGACAGCGGGATGAGCTCCGGGCGCTGCCGGCGGGCCAGCGCGGCGCGGGCACCGTGGGCGCTGCCGAGTTCGCGGACGAGCCCGGCGACGGTGGGCTGCTCGAAGAGGCTGCGGATGGACAGCTCCACGCCGAGCGCCGAGCGGATACGGCTCACCAGCCGGGTGGCCAGCAGGGAGTGGCCGCCCAGGTCGAAGAAGCCGTCGTCGACGCCCACCTGCGGCAGGCCCAGCACCTCGGCGAACAGACCGCACAGGATCTCTTCCTGCGGGGTGCGCGGACCGCGTCCGCCGCCGGCGAGTGCGCCGAGATCGGGCTCGGGCAGCGCGGACCGGTCCAGCTTGCCGTTGGGTGTGAGCGGCAGCGCGTCGAGGACGACAAAGGCGGCGGGGACCATGTAGTCCGGCACCGCGCCCTCGACATGACGGCGCAGCGCAGGCGCATCGACGCCGTCGGCGGAGCCGGTGGGCACCGCATACGCCACCAGCCGCTTGTCGCCGGGCCGGTCCTCGCGGACGACGACCGCGGCCTGGGCGACCTGCTCATGCGCGGCGAGCTGCGATTCGATCTCGCCGAGCTCGATCCGGAAGCCGCGCAGCTTGACCTGGTGGTCGACGCGGCCGAGGTAGTCCAGCGCACCGTCGGCGGTCCAGCGCACCAGGTCGCCGGTGCGGTACATCCGGGCACCGGGCTCACCGTAGGGGCAGGCAACGAACCGCTCTGCGGTCATGCCGGGCCGGTTCAGATAGCCACGGGCCAGTCCCGCACCGGCGATGTACAGCTCACCGGGCACACCGGCCGGCACCGGCCGCAGACCGTCGTCCAGGACATAGGCACGGGTGTTGTCGATGGGCCGGCCGAGGGAGGAGGTCTCCGGCCAGTCGGCCACATCGGCCGGCAGCGTCCAGGCGGTCACCACATGGGTCTCGGTGGGCCCGTAGTGGTTGTGCAGCCGCAGCCGCGGGTTGCGGCGGTGGGCGGCACGGACCTGCTCGCTGAGCACCAGGGCCTCACCGGCCTGGGCGATATCGGTGAGTACGGGCAGCTCGCGGCCCTGCTCCACGACGGCCTCGCAGACCGCCTCGACCATGAGGTTGGGCGCGTACAGCTCGCTCACCCACTGGTCGGTGAGCCAGCGCACAAACTCGCCCGGGTTGCGCCGGGTCTCGTCGTCGGGGACGACCAGGCAGTTCCCGCCGGTGAGGGCGGAGAGGATCTCCTGCGCACAGACGTCGAAGCTGATCGCGGTGAACTGTGCGATCCGCCCGCTGCCGTCGGCCGGCAGCGCCGAGGCGTGCCAGGTCAGCAGGTTGACCAGGGCTCCGGCGGGCATGGCCACGCCCTTGGGGCGGCCGGTGGAGCCCGAGGTGTAGATGACATACGCCGGGTGCGCCGGGTGCAGCGGTGCGGTGCGCTCGGCGTCGGCGAGGTCCGCGTCGGACAGGTCCGCCAGCGCGCGGACGGTGTCCTCGGCGTCCAGCAGCAGACACGGCGCGCCGTCGGCGGCCGGGGCCACGTCAGCGGTGGTGATCACCAGCGCGGGTGCGGCGTCGCTCAGCATGTACGCGATCCGCTCGGCCGGGTACTCGGGGTCGACCGGCAGATAAGCGGCGCCGGTCTTCAGCACGGCCAGCAGCGCCACGATCAGCTCGGCGGAACGCGGCAGCAGCAGCGCAACGGTCCGCTCGGGCCCGGCGCCACGGGCGGTCAGCAGCCGCGCCAGGCGGTTGGCGCGGCGGCCGAGCTCCCGATACGACAGCTCGGTGCCGTCGAAGACCACGGCCGGGGCGTTGGGGGTGCGCCGGGCGTGCTCCTCGACCAGCGCCGGGAGGGTGGCCGTGCGCCGCGGCCGGTCGGTGGCGTTCCACGTGGTCAGCACGGTGGTGCGCTCATCGGCGGAGAGGATCTCGGCCGAGCCGATCGGGGCGTCCGGCGCGGCCGTCGCCGCGGTCAGCAGCCGCTCCAGGCGGACGAGCAGCGCCTGGACGGTCGCGCGGTCGAACAGCTCGGTGCTGTACTCGACCACACCGCGCAGCCCCGCCGGGGCACCGTCCTCGTCCTGCTGCTCCCGCAGGCTGACCATCAGGTCGAAGCGCGAGGTGGTGGTCTCCAGAGGCTGCGGCTCGGCCCGCAGACCATGCAGGTCCACGACCGACTCGGGCGTGTTCTGGAGGGCGAGCATGACCTGGAAGAGCGGGTGCCGGGAGAGGGAACGGGTGGGGTTGAGGACCTCCACCAGCCGCTCGAACGGCACCTCCTGATGCGCGTACGCCGCCAGGTCGGTGTCCCGCACCCGCTCCACCAGTTCGCGGAACGACGGATCACCGGAGGTGTCGGTACGCAGCACCAGCGTGTTGACGAAGAAGCCGACCAGATCATCCAGCGCCTCGTCCGTACGACCCGC
>NZ_JBEZJZ010000219.1:0-4600 GCF_040651455.1 Streptomyces sp. NPDC048483 | reverse complement strand
ACCCAAAACCCGCACCAGGGGCGGGGGGGGGGGCCCCGCCCCCCCCCCCCCCGGCCCCCCCCCCCCCCCCCCCCACGACCCGCTCGGCGCCGAAGACCTCCACGGCGACCGCCGCCAGCTCATCGGCATCCATCGCACGATGGCTGGAATTACAGGTCACCACGACCTCGGCGAAGATCGGCTCGAACGCCTCCAGCACTCCCCGTACGTCCTTGCCCTCGCTGGTGCCGACGACGCCCACCAGCCGGCTGAAGCCGAACGCCTCGGTGACCGCCTCGGCCGCGGCCTGCGCGCCCGCGGGGTTGTGCGCCGCGTCCAGGACGACCGTCGGGCTGCGCCGTACGACCTCCATCCGGCCGGGCGAGGCGACCGCGGCGAACGCGGAGCGGATGGTGTCGATGTCGAGCGTACGGGCGTGGTCGGAGCCGACGCCGAAGAACGCCTCGACCGCGGCGAGCGCCACCGCGGCGTTGTGCGCCTGGTGGGCGCCGTACAGCGGCAGGAAGACCTCCGGGTACTCGCCGCCCAGTCCGCGCAGCGTCAGCATCTGGCCGCCGACCGCCACCTCGCGGGAGATCACCCCGAACTCCATGCCCTCGCGGGCGACCGTGGCGTCCACCTCGACCGCGCGCTTGAGCATCACGGACGCCGCGTCCACCGGCTGCTGGGCCAGCACGACCGTGGCGTCCTTCTTGATGATCCCCGACTTCTCGCCGGCGATCTGCTCGGGCGTCTCGCCCAGCCGGTCGGTGTGGTCCAGCGAGATCGGGGTGATCACGGCGACATCGCCGTCGATGACGTTCGTCGCGTCCCAGGTGCCGCCCATGCCGACCTCGACGACCGCGATGTCCACCGGGGCGTCCGCGAAGGCGGCGAACGCCATCGCCGTCAGCACCTCGAAGAACGACAGGCGGTACTCCTGCTGGGCATCGACCATCTCCACGTATGGCGCGATGTCGCGGTACGTCTCGATGAAGCGCTCGGCGGAGATCGGGGCGCCGTCCAGGCTGATCCGCTCGGTGACCGACTGGACGTGCGGGCTCGTATAGCGGCCGGTGCGCAGGTCGAACGCGGACAGCAGGGCCTCGATCATGCGCGCCGTGCTGGTCTTGCCGTTGGTGCCCGTGATGTGGATGGAGGGGTAGGCCTGCTGCGGCGAGCCCAGGATGTCCAGCAGCGCCACGATCCGCTGGACCGACGGGTCGAGCTTGGTCTCGCCCCAGCGGCCGGCCAGCTCCTCCTCGACGGCGCGCAGCGCACGGTCGACCTCGGGGTCGGCGGGCCGGGCGGGGATGTCCCCCTCCGGCGGCCCGGCCTGCGCACGCAGCGTCCGGCTGCCGGCCTCGATCACCGCCAGATCGGGGTCCCTGGTGGTCTCGGCCTCGACCAGCTCGTCGAAGCCGTCGGCCGGGTCGGGGCTGGTCGGGTCGGGGTCGTCGTTTCGGGGGCGCTCGCTCACGACGACAAGTCTACGAGGCACCTCCGACAGCGCTCGCCCCGCGCCGCCCCCGCCGCGTCCGCCCAGGACAGCCCCGCCTTTCGCCGCGGGACGGCTACGACAGCGCGGCCTTCATCATGGCGCGGGCCACCGGAGCGGCCAGCCCGTTGCCGGAGACCTCGTTGCGCGCCGCATGCCCGTCCTCGACCATCACGGCGACCGCCACCTGCTGCCCCGCGCTGTTCCGGGCGTAGGAGACGAACCAGGCATACGGCGTACCGCTGTTGTCGACGCCGTGCTGGGCGGTGCCGGTCTTGCCGCCGACGGTCAGTCCGCCGATCTTCGCGTTGCTTCCGGTGCCCTTGTCCACGACCGTCTGCATCGCCGACCGCAGCTGCTCGGCGGTGCGCGCCGACATCACCTTGCCGCCGCCGTACGTCGTCGGGCTGTACTGCTCGACGGTGTTGCCGCCGCCGTCGGTCAGCTTGTCGACCAGCTGCGGCGTCTTCAGCTCCCCGCCGTTGGCGATGGCCGAGGAGACCATGGCCATCTGGAGCGGCGTCGCCTGGTCGTTGAACTGGCCGATCCCCGACAGCGCGGTCTGGGCCGCGTCCATGTCCGTGGGGTAGACGCTTTTGCCGGCCCGGACCGGGGTGTCGATCTTCCCGTCGTTGAAGCCGAACTTCTCGGCCTGCGCCGCGACCTTGTCCTGGCCCAGGTCGGCGGCGATCTTCGCGAAGACGGTGTTGCAGGAGTACTGGAGCGCGGTGCGGAGGGTGGCGTTCTTGCAGGGCGCGGAGGCGCTCTCGTTGGTGAGCCGGGTGCGGGTGTGCGGGAGGGTTACGGGTCGGGGCTGTCGGTGGGCTCGTCCACCGAGGAGTACAGGCCGTTCTCCAGGGCTGCCGCGGCGACCACCAGCTTGAAGGTCGAACCGGGCGGCAGGGCCTGGCGCAGCGCGCGGTTCACATGCGGCTGGTCGCCGTCCTCGGACATCGCCTTCCAGGCCTTCTGGTCGGCGCTGCCGGACCCGGCGAACGTCCCCGGGTCGTACGACGGCGTGCTGACCATGCCCAGAATCCGCCCGGTCGCCGGGTCCAGGGCGACCGCCGCCCCCTTCTTGTCCCCCAGCGCCTGATAGCCGGCCTTCTGCACCTTGGCGCCGATGGTGGTGGCCACGTCGCCGCCCTTGGCCCGCTGGTGCAGCACCGCCTCGGCGGGGCTCTGCAGCCGGCTGTCGGAGCCGTCCAGGAGGTCGCCGTACAGGCTCTCCAACTGGGTGCTGCCGAAGATCTGCGAGGTGAAGCCGGTCACCGGCGCGTACAGCTTGCCGTCCTGATAGGTCCGCTTGTACTTCAGCGTGGACGAGGTGGCGGCCGATCCGGTCACCGGCTCCCCGTCGACGAGGATGTTCCCCAGCGGAGCCGCGTACTTGCCGATCGCCACCCGTGGATTGTGCGGATCGTCCATGTAGTCACTGGCCTTTGCCCCCTGGATCCAGGTGGCCCAGCCCATCAGCGCAAGGATCAGGGCGAGACAGAACACCGAGACGCGTCGCAGGGGCTTGTTCATGGGGCGCGGCTCCTCGGTACGGGACGTACGGTGCGGCCGGAGCTCCGGCATTCCGGCATTCCGGCATTCCGGTACACGGTGCCTCGCACGCATGAGAGCGCCATGAGAGCGCCATGAGAACGGCCCGTACGGGAGCAGGGACGGCGCAGGCCCCCCGCCCGTAGGGACGAGGGGCCTGCGCAGGGTCTCGGGACCGGTGCTACGCCTTGGGCAGCGCCGCCAGCTGCGCGGTGATCCGGACGATGTCCGCCTCCGCGGCCGCGAGCCGGCCGCGGATCTTGTCCACGACCTTCTCCGGCGCCTTGGCCAGGAACGCCTCGTTGCCCAGCTTGCCGGTGGCCTGCGCCTTCTCCTTCTCGGCGGCGGCCAGGTCCTTCGTCAGCCGCTTGCGCTCCGCCTCGACGTCGATCGCACCGGACAGGTCCAGCGCGACCGTGGCGCCCGCGACCGGCAGCGAGGCGGTGGCGCTGAAGTCGTCACCGGCCGGCTGGAGCCGCAGCAGCGCACGCATGGCGGCCTCGTGCGCCGCCAGCGCCGTACCGGTCAGGTCCAGCCGGGCGGGAACCTTCTGGCCCGGCTGCAGCCCCTGGTCGGAGCGGAACCGGCGGACCTCGGTGACGACCTGCTGAACGGTCTCGATCTCCCGCTCCGCCGCCGCGTCCCGGAACCCGGAGTCCTTCGGCCACTCGGCGATGACGAGCGACTCACCGCCGGTCAGCGTCGTCCACAGCGTCTCGGTGACGAACGGCACGATCGGGTGCAGCAGCCGCAGCGTGACGTCCAGGACCTCGCCCAGCACCCGGCGCGAGGCGTCGGCGGCCGGACCGCCCGCCATGAACGTCGTCTTCGACAGCTCGACGTACCAGTCGAAGACCTCGTCCCAGGCGAAGTGAAAGAGGGTGTCCGACAGCTTCGCGAACTGGTAGTCGTCGTAGTACGCGTCCACCTCGGCGACGACGGAGTTCAGCCGGGAGAGGATCCACCGGTCGGTCGCCGACAGCTGCTCGGCGGGCGGCAGTTCGCCCTCCACCGTCGCGCCGTTCATCAGCGCGAAGCGCGTGGCGTTCCAGATCTTGTTGGCGAAGTTACGGGACCCCTGGACCCAGTCCTCGCCGATCGGGACGTCGACACCGGGGTTGGCGCCGCGGGCGAGGGTGAAGCGGACGGCGTCGGCACCGTAGGCGTCCATCCAGTCGAGCGGATTGACGACGTTCCCGAACGCCTTCGACATCTTCTTGCCGTTCTCGTCCCGGACCATGCCGTGCAGCACGACGGTGTGGAACGGCGGGGTGCCGTCCATCGCGTACAGGCCGAACATCATCATCCGGGCGACCCAGAAGAAGAGGATGTCGTACCCGGTGACCAGGACCGAGTTCGGGTAGAACTTCTCGACGCTCGGCGTCTGCTCGGGCCAGCCGAGGGTGGAGAACGGCCACAGCCCCGACGAGAACCAGGTGTCGAGAACGTCGGTGTCCTGGTGCCACCCCTCGCCTGTGGGCGCCTTGTCGTCGGGCCCGACCACGACGACCTCGTCGTTCGGCCCGTACCAGACCGGAATCCGGTGGCCCCACCACAACTGGCGCGAAATGCACC
>NZ_JBEZJZ010000218.1:0-4715 GCF_040651455.1 Streptomyces sp. NPDC048483 | reverse complement strand
CCTGCGAGCGCAGCGCCACCACCCGCGCCCCATCCTCCAACGACAAACCACCCGCCACCACAGCCGCAGCAATCTCCCCCTGCGAATGGCCCACCGCCGCCGCAGGCTCCACTCCCGCAGCCCGCCACACCTCAGCGAGCGACACCATCACCGCCCACAACAACGGCTGCACCACATCAACCCGCTCCAGCACAACCGGATCCCCAGAACGAGCAACCTCCGTCAACGACCAGTCGACAAAAGGCTCCAGCGCCCGCTCACACTCCACCCACCGGGACGCAAACACCGGCGAGGAGTCCAACAACCCCGCCGCCATACCCACCCACTGCGAACCCTGCCCCGGAAACACCAACACCGGACCGGCACCAGCAGAACCAGCAACTCCCATAAGCACGCCGGCAGTCGGCACACCCGACGCCACCGACCCAACCCCGTCCAGCAACGACTCCCGGTCACCCCCCACCACCACAGCCCGGTAGTCCAACACCGCCCGCGACGACGCCAACGAGAAACCCACATCCGCAGACGACAACTCCGGGCGCTCAGCAACAAACGCACCCAACCGCTCCGCCTGCCCCCGCAACCCCACCTCGGACGTGCCCGACACCACCCACGGCATCACACCAGCCCCAGCCGACACCACCGCCGGCTCAGAACCCCTACCGTCCGAAGGCGCCCCCTCAGCCTCCTCCCCGGACTCGGCCTCCACCTCAACCGCCGACGCCTGCTCCAAAATCACATGCGCATTCGTGCCGCTGACGCCGAACGACGACACACCCGCCCGACGTGGCTCATCCTTCTGAGGCCAGGGCTGTGCCTCGCTCAGCAGTTCCACCGCACCCGCGGACCAGTCCACGTGCGAGGACGGCTCATCGACATGCAGCGTCTTCGGCAGCACACCGTGCCGCATCGCCTCGACCATCTTGATCACACCGGCCACACCGGCGGCGGCCTGCGTATGCCCGATATTCGACTTGACCGACCCCAGCCACAGCGGCCGGTCCTCCGCACGCCCCTGCCCGTATGTCGCCAGCAGGGCCTGCGCCTCGATCGGATCACCCAGCGTCGTACCCGTACCGTGCGCCTCGACCGCGTCGACCTGGTGAACGGCCAGGCCCGCACTGGTCAGGGCCTGGACGATGACGCGCTGTTGGGAGGGCCCGTTGGGAGCCGTCAGACCGTTCGACGCGCCATCCTGGTTCACGGCCGAACCACGGACCACGGCGAGCACTTCGTGCCCGTTGCGCCGTGCGTCGGACAGCCGCTCCACCAGCAGCATGCCGACACCCTCGCCCCAGCCCGTTCCGTCGGCGGACTCGGCGAACGCCTTGCACCGGCCGTCCGCGGCCAGACCGCGCTGCCGCGAGAACGCCACGAACGCATTGGGCGTGGACATCACCGTGACACCGCCGGCCAGGGCGAGAGAGCACTCGCGCTGCCGCAACGCCTGCACCGCCAGGTGCAGGGACACGAGCGATGCCGAGCAGGCCGTGTCGACTGTGACGGCCGGCCCCTCCAGGCCGAGGGTGTAGGAGATGCGCCCGGAGACGACGCTGGCCGAGGTCCCGGTCGCCATGTAGCCCTCGGCGCCGTCGATGCTCGACAGGGCGTTCATCAGGACCGAGCCGTAATCCTGGCCGTTAGTCCCGGCGAACACCCCGACCCTGCTGCCACGCAGCGACGTCGGGTCGATCCCGGCCCGTTCCAAGGCCTCCCAGGACGTCTCCAGCAGCAGCCGCTGCTGGGGGTCCATCGCCAGCGCCTCACGGGGCGATATTCCGAAGAAGGCGGAATCGAAGTCGGCTGCACCGCTCAGGAAGCCGCCCTGACTGACATACGAGGTGCCGAGCTGGTCGGGGTCGGAGTCATAGAGGGCGTTCAGGTCCCAGCCGCGGTCCGTCGGGAACCCGGACATCGCGTCGCCGCCCGCTTCGAGCAGCTTCCACAGGTCTTCAGGCGATGCGACACCGCCCGGGAACCGGCAGCTCATCGCGATGATGGCGATCGGTTCGTCGCTTTTCGCCTCAGCCTCGCGCAACCGCTGGCGGGTCTGGTGCAGGTCGGCGGAGAGCCGCTTCAAGTAGTCGAGAAGCTTGGCGTCGTTTCCGTCGTTACCCATGGTGAGCCGTCCCCCTGTACCCGTTCCGGAAGTCGTTCGTCTGCCTGGGACGTCTGCCTGAGACGTCTGCCTAAGAGATGCCGAATTCGCGCTCAATGAAGTCGAAGACTTCGCTGGCGGTCGCGGATTCGAGGTGGTCAGCGACTTCCGCGTGCTCCTCGTCTGCACCGTTTTCCTGTGCATCGGCGGCTGACCAATGGGAAAGCAACGTCTGCAGGCGCATGGTGATGTGGTTCCGTGTCGTCGAATCCGGACTCGCTGTCCGCATCACGGCCTCCAGCTTGTCCAGTTCGCCGACGACCGATCCGGGAGCCGCCTGCCCGTCGCCCAACTGCGTTTGGAGATATCCGGCAAGCGCCACCGGGTTCGGGTAGTCGAACACCAAGGTGGCGGGTAGTTGTAGGCCCGTGGCGGCGCCGAGCAGGTTGCGGAACTCCACGGCGGTCAGCGAGTCGAAGCCCAGTTCCCGGAAGGGGCTCCGCGCTTCTATCGCCTCCGGCCCCGCGTGCCCGAGGACCCGAGCCGCTTGAGTCCGTACCGCCTCCAGCAGCACCCGCTCCCGCTGCGGCCCAGTGGCCTCTGCCAGCTGGGCACGCAGCAGGTCCGCAGCACCACCCTGCTGTCCAGTGCCGGCTTTGAGGTACCGGGCCGCGTCGGGGAGTTCGGCCAGCAGTCGGCTGTTACGGACGGCGGTGAAGCCGGGAACGAACCGTTCCCAGTCGATGTCCGCGATGACCGTGCAGGCGGCGTCCTGCCGCCTCAGCGCCCGGGCCAGCCCCCGTAGCGCGAGCTCGGGATCCATCGCGCCGATTCCGCCTCGGCTGAACCGGTCGTCGCCGTTCGGGACCGACACCGCCATGCCCGCTTCGCTCCACGCGCCCCATGCCAGCGACGTACCCGGAAGGCCGTCCTGGAGGCGCTGTTCGGCCAGGGCGTCCAAGTAGGCGTTGGCAACGGCATAGTTGGCCTGGCCGGCGGCGCCGAGGGTGCCTGCGATCGAGGAGAACAGCACGAAGGCCGTCACGGGGTGATCGCGGGTGAGCTCGTGCAGGTTACGGGCGGCGTCGGCCTTCGGGCCGAAGACCTTCTGGAACCGCTCCGGTGTGAGGCCGTCGAGCACCCCGTCATCCAGCACGCCGGCGGTGTGGAAGACCGCGCCGATCGCCTCGTCGGCCAGCACCTCGGCCAGGGCGTCACGGTCGGCCGCATCGCATGCGGCGATGCGTACCTCCGCACCGGCCTTGGCCAGCTTTTCCCGCAAGTCGGCGGCGCCCGGGGCGTCTTCACCTCGTCGGCTGAGCAGCACGATCCGCCGCGCACCCCGGTCGGCCACCCATCGAGCCACCTGAGCGCCCAACGCACCCGTACCGCCCGTGACCAGCACGGTGCCGCCCTCAGGCGACCACTCCTGCTCCGTGGATGCGGCCGGGGCCTGCGGGGAACGGACCAGCCGGCGGCCAAAGATCCCTGAGGACCGGATGGCCACCTGGTCCTCGGTGCTCTGAGTCAACAGCCCGGCCAGCCGGCGCCCGGAACGCTCGTCCAGTTGCTCGGGTATGTCCACCAGACCGCCCCACCGGTCGGGGTACTCCAGCGCCACCGTCCGGCCGAGGCCCCACACCATCGCGGCCTCGGGATCGACAGTCCGGTCGGAGGGGCTCGCGGATAGCGCGCTCCGGGTGACTCCCCAGGCACGGGCAGCGACATCCGCGTCGGACAATGCCTGTACCGCGACCGCCGACCGCACCGCCCCGAGGGCAATGAGTACCCCGGCCACGGCAGCCCCGCCGTCCTTCTCACCCGCATGGGTGCGGACGAGCTCCGCAAGCGAGGTGCGATCCACCCCGGACGGCACACTCAGCCGAGTGATCTGCGCCCCGTGCGCCTCCAGTCGTTCGGCGACGTCGGCGTACTCGTCCGCGCCCTCGGCGGTCATCAGCAGCCAAGTGCCCGAAAGCGTGCCCGGATCGGGGTCAGCGACCGGCGACCAGCTGATCCGGTACTCCCAGCCCTCCACGGCGAGTTGGACGTTGTGCGCGTGTCGCCAGGTCGACAAGGCGGTGACCGCAGATGTCAGCGTCCCGTTCTCGCTGATGCCCAGGGCGTCGCCCAACGTCTCCCAGTCCTCGCCGGCCACCGCCTCCCAGAACCGGGACTCGATCGCGTCCGCGGGCGCGGGCGCCGACGGCACCGAATTCAGCCAGAACCGCTGCCGCTGGAACGCGTACGTCGGCAGCTCTACTCGCTGCGGACGGTAGGGCGCGAAGAACAGACCCCAGGGGACGCCCACACCGTGGGTGTGGAGTTGAGCGAGGGCGGTGAGCAGGGTGTGTTCCGAGTCGCGATCGGCGCGCTGCGTCGCCACACAGACGCTCTCGTTGGCCTCGTCTTCGGCCAGGATGGTGCTGGTCAGGGCCGCCAGGACGCTGTCCGGACCGGCCTCCACAAACCGCGTCACACCCTGACCCGCAGCTGCACGCACCGCATCCGCGAAGCGGACGGCCTCCCGTACCTGACGCACCCAGTACGCCGGCGAGCACAACTCCTCCTCAGAAGCAGCCTCACCGGTGAGGGTGGAGATCACAGGAATCTGCGG
>NZ_JBEZJZ010000217.1:0-4861 GCF_040651455.1 Streptomyces sp. NPDC048483 | reverse complement strand
GCTCTTCGTATCTGTGCTGGTCCGGCGGGGCTGTTCCTCCCGGGGCGGTGGGGTGGGGCGCCCGGCCCTTGGCCGGGCGCCCCCTCGGAGTGGTCAGGAAGAGACGACGAGATCGAGGGTGGATTCGATGGAGTTGAGCTGGGCGATGATGTGCTTGACCCACTTGTCGCCCGGGTGGGCGGCGGCGTGAGGGGCGACCGTGCCGGTGATGAACCGGCGGAACTCGGTGAGTTTCTTGGTGAGCGCGGCCCGTTCGTATGCCTGGAGGGCGGCTGGTCCGGCGCCGAGCTGGTAGCCGTCGGCCCGCGTCCAGATCAGGGGTGGCCAGCCGTTGGCGGCGATGATGTCGCGCAGGCAGGCCAGCCCCGCCCGGACCTGGCTGGGGGACAGATCGCTGGCGCGGGCCGGGCGGGGCAGTGAAGGCGTAACTGCCGTTCGTCGCCCGATCTCGCCGGTTCCTTTCCTGCTCCGGGCGTGCGCGGTGCATATGGCGCTGCCTCCGTGCTTCCGTCGAGGAGAAATCCGCTCGGTTCACTGAATGGGGTGAGAGCGGGCGCTGTTGGATTTAGTGCCGAAATGCTTTGGGTATTTTCCGCCGGGGCGTGGGTTCCACGCCACCAGCGGCAGCAAAGGAGGACCGTCATGCAGCAGGACGAACTGTACGAACCACCGGCCATGGTGGAAGTCGGTGACTTCGCCGAGCTGACCCGAGGCGAGGCCCTGGGCGCGTTCTACGAGGGCGGATTCCCGCCCTACGAGTGGTACCTCGGCCCCAACTGAGCCGGAGACCGACGTACATGACGGGTGACGTGCCATGAGCGGTGATGTGTGGTTCACCGTCCTCCCGGACGGTGAATCCGGCGTGGCCGCGGCGCGGCTCCTGCGCCCCTGGGCCACCAAGACCATCCCTCACCACTCCGGTCGGCCGTGGCTGCTGGGCAGTTGGCCGGATGGACAAGTGACGGTGGGCGCGGCAGGGGCGCGGCGAGTCGCGGTGATCGGGCGTTGCCCGGTCACCGTCGAGGCGCTGTCCGAGCGTGCGGGACGGCTGCGGGACATCGGGGACGTGGAGCGGATCGCCCACCGCCTGACTGGGAGCTTCCACCTCCTGGCCTCCGTCGACGGTTCGGTCCGGGCCAGGGGCAGTGCGTCCGGGGTGCGGCGGCTCTTTCACGCGCGAGTGGCCGGGGCGTCCGTGGCCGCCGACCGGGCGGACAGGCTCGCCGCCATAACCGGAGCGGCCCCCGACGAACAGCTCCTGGCTGCACACCTGCTGGCCTCCCCGCTTCCTTACCCGCTGGATGACCGCTGTGTGTGGCAAGGCGTACAAGCTGTGCCGTCCTTCGACTGTCTGCTGATCGACGCGGACGGGCAGGCCCGCACCCAGCCGTGGTGGGCCCCGCCGGAGCCGCAGCGCGCATGGCAGGAAGGCGTGCCCGCGGTGCGCTCGGCACTGACCGCAGCGGTGGACGCCTGCGCGGCCGGCGGGGGCACGGTTCCCGCGGACATGTCTGGAGGCCTGGACTCCACTAGCCTGTGCTTCCTGGCCGCACGAGAGCAGGAGCGGCCCCCGCCGACCGGAGCGAAGCTGGTGACGTTGCGCTGGCAGAGCCTCGACCCGGAGAACGACGACGCGGCCTGGGCCGCGCGTGCCGCCGCCCACCTTCCCGACAGCGAGCACGTCACGCCCGCCCCTGACCAATGGCCCTTGTGGTACAGCGACTTGACGGGTCTCACCGGCGACGCTGTGCCCACTGACGAGCCAGGACCGTGGGTGCGCGACGGCGCCAGAATGGCGGCGCTGTGCCGCCTGATGACCGGCCGGGGGTCCCGTCTGCACCTGATGGGCGGCGGCGCAGACGAGCTGTTCAGCACGTTCCCACCGCACCTGCACGATTACGTCCGACGTCGCCCCCTGGCGGCCTGGTCCCGTATCCGTACGCAACGCGCCTCCCAGCACTGGCCGCTCGGGCAGCTGCTGCGTCAGCTTGTGGACCGCAGGACGTTCGGCCAGTGGCTGACCGCATGGGCGGAGGGGCTTACCGCGCCACAGCGGCCGTCGCCAGCCCTGGTCCGCGGCGCCCCTTCGACGGCGTGGGGGGTGGACCTGTGCATGCCGACGTGGGCGACCCGGGACGCGGCCGAGGCCGTGCGGGGCCTGCTCCGGGAAGCCGCCGCCACCGCCGAGCCCCTCGCGCCTGAGCGCGGGCAGCACACGGCCCTCGCGTGCGTACGGACTGGTGGGCGAGGCTTGCGGCAACTGGACCAGGTGACGTCCCGCCAAGGACTGGGGCAGGCGGCGCCCTACCTCGACGACCAGGTGATCGAGGCGGCCCTGGCTATCCGCGTGGCCGAGCGCAGCACGCCCGGCCGATACAAGCCGGTGCTCGCCGAAGCGGTGCGCGGCATCGTGCCCGACGATGTCCTGCGCAGGAACACCAAGGGCGAGTACAGCACGGACTTCCACGTCAGCCTGCGCCACAATCGCTCTGCGCTGGTGGAGCTCTTCGACGGCTCGTGGCTCGCCCGCGCCGGACTGATCGATGACGCCGCGATGCGTGCGTCCCTGCTCGGCGTGCACCCCGCCCCGGAGGCACTGCGCTCCCTCAGCTCCAGTCTGGGCAGCGAGATCTGGCTGCGTGCTCGCCCCGCACCCACCTGCTCCCCGAGCACCGCAATGACCGAAGGAGCACCGTGAGCCTGACCTTGCGACCGGGAGTCTGCATGACGGACACACCGGACGGCATGGTGCTGCTCGACGAAGTCACCGGCCGCTACTGGCAGCTCAACCGCACGGCGGCGCTCGTCCTGCGCAGCCTCCTCGACGGCGCCGAACCACCGGACGCGGCCCGCGCGCTTAGCGAGGCCTACCCCCGGCTCACCGCAGAGCGCGCCGACGCCGACACGGCCTCGATCACGCGCGCGCTGACCGAGGCCCGGCTCGTGGTGCCCGCATGAGCCAGCCGATGGTGCCCCCCGCCCGCAGCCCCCTGCCCTTGCGCCGGCGTCCGCCCGTCCTGATCGCCACGGGCGCCGCCCGGCTGATCGTCGCACTCAAGCCGCACCGCATTCGCCGCGTCCTGTCCGTAGTCCGGCGCGGGACCGCTCCCGCCACGACCTCTCAGGCGCTCGCCGCACGCGAGGCCGTCGTGGCGCTCAGCGCGCGCTGCGCCGGGGAGGGCTGCCTTCAGCGTTCCGTGGCCACGGCGCTGCTGTGCCGGATGCGCGGGGTCTGGCCGGACTGGTGCACGGGGGTGCGCACGGCGCCGTTCCGCGCGCACGCCTGGGTGGAGGTCGAGGGCCTTGCGGTGGGCGAACCGCACCGGCTGGGGGAGTACCACCGCATGATGGTGGTGCCGGTTTTGCCGCAAAAGAGGCTGCCGGAAGAGCAGTCCTGAGGCCCGGCGGGCCGACGGTCGCAAATTGGCGGTCGGCCACCGGTCCTGGGCGACCGGTAGAGCTCGGCGAAGAGTCCACCGAGCGCCATCAGGGTCTCGAGGTCTCGGCCCCCCTCCAAGCGCCTGCCGCTAAGACGTCGTGGTAATCGGTCACTTCGGTGCCGCCCCTTGCCCGTGACCGGGAGCCGAGCTGACCGGGCTCGGAGTACAGCGTCACGAACCGCTCCTGACGGTCGACCAGGAGGTAGGGCCGCGCCCCGCACTCCGCGTACCATTTCCGCTTCACGACTCGGTCGGTGTCGGCGTTCGACTCGCTCGTGACCTCCCACGACAAGCAGCGTCTGATCGGGCAGAAGCGCGCCGCCCGGGAACGCTCCACGACCTCCTGGTCTCGGCTGCGGAGCCAACTCGGCTCCGCTCTGCCCCCGCTGCATCTCGCCGACCAGTTCGAGGTGCTGCTGCGGGTGGAGAAGCAGACGCCGGCTGATGAGCCGATGCCGTCCTCACTGATCGCGGTGAACGACAGCAGTTCCGCGCGGCTGTACCAGCAGCTGCTCGACCGAGTCAGCCGTGACCGGTCCGAGCCGGGGTGGTGGCAGTCGTGACCGGTCCGAGCCGGGGTGGTGGCAGACCGAGGTGCTCCGGCTCCCTCAGCTCTGGCGACACCGGCAGTGCCAGCAGGGCAGTACGGCTGCCCGGCAAGGGCTGCTTCGAAGATGCCGACGGCTGGGAGGAGAACGCGATGATCTGGGTGCTCCCCGCCGTCGAGGATCGAGTGGGCTCAAAGTGCACTTGAGGGATCGTTTGTGCAGGGGAAAGCATCAGATCAGCTGTCAGATGATCAACGGGGGACGTGTTTTCGCGTGGGTGTTGTGCTGCCTGGTTGGGCGGATGAGATTCTCGACATCATCGGGGTGTCGTGGCCGCACGTGGATGAGGACGACTACCGCGAGATGGCCAATGCCATGCGGGAGTTCGCCGACGACATCGACGACGGCGCCGGCGAGGCCCATCAGGCGGATCCGGGGCTTGGTGTGTTCGGCGGGGGACTCGTTGGCCGTGGAAGCGCTCAACGCCCACTGGGGCAAGATCAACGGCACCCATTTGCACAACCTCGCCGAGTGCGGCCGCATGGCAGGCACCGCCATGGACGGCGTAGCCCTCCTCATCGAGGGCGCCAAGATCGGCGTCGTCGTCCAACTGGGCATCCTCGCCGCAGAAGTGATCGCGGCCCAGGCCGCGGCACCATTTACGCTCGGGCTCTCCGAGATCGGAGCTCTCGCAGGGACCCAGGCGACCCGGATGATCGTCAAACGGATCTTCAAGGAGGTCTGTGAGCAGGTCGTCAGTATCGCGCTCACCCCTGTCGAGGAAGCGCTCGGTGCGATGGTCGGGGACCTGGTCGTGCAGACCAGGTCGGAGTCGGTGCCGTCGAGGAAGCGCGCGACGTGCTCCTCGGTGTC
>NZ_JBEZJZ010000216.1:0-4932 GCF_040651455.1 Streptomyces sp. NPDC048483 | reverse complement strand
CCGTCACCTGCACACTCATGAGAGCACCACGACTTTGAAATCTCCCTGGGCGAGCGGGGCCGTCGCGGCCGGAGGATGCGGGGGCATCAGCGGGCTCAGCGGGTGGTGAGGGTGCGTGCCCGCCGGGCGGGCACGCACCGCTCCTTCTCAGGCCGGCCGGGTCACTCGGCCACCGTGAAATAGGCGGCCGGATCAAGGGAGTTGAGCGCGATCCAGCGCTGCGCCGTCGCTTCGGCGGGCGCCTGGACGCCGCCCGCCGAAGCGCGGAAGAAGCCCTGCACGTCGAGAGCGATGCGGGGATCGTCGTCGATGCGCCGCGCCATGTCGTAGTAGACGGACAGCTCATGGACGCACCGCAGGGTGGCGGTCGGGCAGGAGCAGTCGACGCTGTCGAGGGCCGGCGCGGGCGGATGGCCCGCGTCGGCGATCGCGCGGTACAGATCGTCGGTGAGCAGGGGCTGGATGCCGCTCAGCTGACGGGAGATCTCGGCCGTCGCCCCCGCGGACATCGGCGCGACCTCGATCGTGACCACCGAGGTGCCGCGACCTCGGTGCACGACGGCGCGCACGGTCCGGTCGTCGAACGTGATCTGGACCTTCCCGTCGCGTGCTGTGCGGCGTGCGCTCGGCAGCTGGGGATCGGGACGGGTCTGGCGCAACGACTCGGCGAACCGGACCCAGTCCTTGCCCCACTTCGTGTAACCGTAGTCGTGGTCGGCCATGGTCAGTTGACTCGCTTCCGGCGCAGGACCTCGATGAGACGGTCGTCGTCCAGGCGGGTCAGCTCGGCGGCGCTGGACATTTCGGCGATGTCCGACAGCGCGGACTTGTGGTTGTGCATGGCCGCGATGTGCTCCTCGACGGTGGTCCCCGTGGTCAGGGTGGTGACGGTGACCGTGCGGGTCTGACCGATCCGGTGGACCCGGTCGGACGCCTGGGCCTCCACGGCCGGGTTCCACCACCGGTCGAAGTGGATGACGTCGGCCGCGCGCGTGAGCGTGAGCCCGGTGCCCCCGGCCTTCAGGCTGAGGACGAGCACCTTCGGACCGTCGCCGGACTGGAACCGGTGGACGATGTCGGCCCGTTGCTCCTGGTTCAGGCCGCCGTGGAAGAACGGCGTACTCACCCCGAACTGTTCGGCGAAGTGCCGGACCAGCAGCTCACCGGTCTGCCGGTACTGGGTGAAGACGAGGGTCGGAGAGTCGTTCTCCAGGTTGTTGGCCACGATGTCGGTGCACAGGTCGAGCTTGCCCGACCTGCCCGACAGCTCACCGAGGTCGTCCGTGATCAGGCCCGGATGGTTGCAGACCTGCTTGAGCGAGGTCAGGACGGCGAGCACCTTGGTCTGCCGCTGGGCGCCGCTGCCGAAGCCGTCGTCGATGACCTGCTCCAGCAGCCGGTCGTACAGCCGCTCCTGCTCCTCGCTGAGGTCGCAGATGAGATCGGCGTGGATCTTGGGTGGGAGTGACCCTGCGACCTGGGACTTCTTCCGCATCAGCACGACCGGCTCGATGGCCCCGCGCAGCCGGGCGGAAGCGGCCGGGGAGCCGTCCGCGATCGGCCGCACGAAGCGACGGCGGAACTGCGTCCGGTTCGCGAACAGGTGCGGTGCGACCAGATTGAGCAGGGCCCACAGCTCGTCGAGGTGATTCTCGACGGGCGTCCCGGTCAGGGCGATCCGCGCGTCGGCCGCGATGGTGCGCGCGGCCTTCGACACCTGCGTACGGGGGTTCTTCAGGACCTGCGCCTCGTCGAAGACCGCGGTGCTCCACTGGATCCCCGCCAGGGCCGGGCTGTGCGTGCGCAGCGTGGGGTAGCCGGTGAGCACCACCGTGCCGCTGTCCACCTCGGGCAGCGGCCCGCCGCGCCAGATCGTGGCCCGCAGGTCGGGTGCGAACCGCGCGATCTCGTGCGCCCAGTTCCCCACCAACGACGTGGGGCAGACCACCAGTTGCGGCCCCTTCTCGGCGCGTCCGGCGATGCAGCCGATAGTCTGCAGGGTCTTGCCAAGCCCCATCTCGTCGGCCAGCACCGCGCCGCCGTGCGTCTCGATGGTCTCGCGCAGCCAGCTCACCCCGCGCACCTGATACGGGCGCAGCTTGGCGGTGAGCGCCGTGCGCATCTCGGCCCCCACCGAGGTGGTGCGGCGGAAGACATCGCTCGCGTGCTCCGCCGTCGTCACGGCGACACCTGTGGCGTCGGGTACCGCGTGCGCGGCGATCGGCAGAGCCGACTCGCCGCCCGCGATCCACGACCGCCAGACGTCCACCGACCGGCCGGGCGAGTCGAGGGGCACGGCCACGAGCCGGTCCGGCTCGATCAGCACGCAGTCGACGTCGGCCGCCTTGAGCCTGCCGAGGTCCGGCGTCGGCACAACCAGGGGAACGGTCTCGCCGTCGCCGACCGGCGGGGCCGCCCCCACGGCGCCGTCGGCCCAGGTCCACAGGGCGAACATGTGCCGGTCGGGTAGGTACGTGGCCTGGCTGTCCGACCGCGCTTCGGGGAGTTTCTGCCTGGTTCCCATGGCGTCAGCGGGTGCCCACGTTGTCGCCCTCGCGGGCGGACCAGTCCTCGGCACCGGCCCGGGGGGCCGCCTCGTCCGCGGTCGGGCCGCCGTCCCGCGCGGGCTCCGGCGCGCCCCCGGCAGCCGCGGACTTGCGGGCCGTGCGCAGGGCGAGCAGCAGTACAGCCGCGCCGAAGAGCGCGATGAGCATGATCCAGACCGCACCGACGTGCATGGCGTGGACGAACGCGTCGTCGGCGGCGTGCCCGAGCGCGGGCAGGTGGGACGTGGTGGCGACGTGCCGGGCCTGTTCGGCGGAGACCCGCGCCTGGTCCCGCACCGGTCCGGGGACACCGTGCAGCGAGGGTTCGATCGCGCGCCGGTACACGATCGACATGATCGTGCCGCCGACGGCGATCCCGATGACGCTGCCGGTCTGGCGCACGGTGTTGGTGACGGCCGACCCGGCACCGGCCCGTTCCAGCGGCAGCGTGCTGATCAGCGCCGCGGTCACGGGGCCAAGCACCATGCCGATGGACAGGCCCTGGACCAGCAGCAGGACCTCGATCCAGAAGAGAGGCGTGCTCAGCCCGAAGAGCCCGTACGCGCCCATGGTCAGCGCC
Organism: Streptomyces sp. NPDC048483; assembly: GCF_040651455.1. Taxonomy (NCBI): domain Bacteria; kingdom Bacillati; phylum Actinomycetota; class Actinomycetes; order Kitasatosporales; family Streptomycetaceae; genus Streptomyces; species Streptomyces sp. NPDC048483. The sequence continues at coordinate 1,806 of NZ_JBEZJZ010000216.1, read as the reverse complement.
GCCACGGTCAGCGCCGGCACGGCGACGAGCCGCAGCGACCAGCGGTGCACCAGGCGCGCGCCGACGGGCGCCCCCAGGATCGCGCCGAGCGCGGTCGGGAGGCCGACCAGGCCCGCCTCGATCGGCGAGTAGCCGCGGGCGCCCTGCAGGTAGAACGCGTTGTAGAAGGTGATGGCGGACACGGCGAAGAGAAGCAGACCGAGGGCTACGTTGCCGCCGCCGAACGCGCGCTGGGCGAGAAGTCGGGGGTCGAAGCTCGGCATCTTGCTGCGCAGTTCGACGCGGACGAACACGGCCAGCAGGATCAGTCCGACGGCGATCGGTGCCCAGACGTCCGTACGGCCCCAGGCCGCCACCTGACCCGCGCGGATCAGCCCGTAGGCGAGCGCCGCGAGGCCGGTGATTGACAGCAGCATCCCGGCCGGGTTCAGCGGTCGCACCACGGGGCTGCGGAAGTTCGGGACCAGCAGGGCGATGCCGATCAGCGCGAGGACCACGACCGGGACGTTGACCAGGAAGACCGAGCCCCACCAGAAGTGGTCGAGCAGCACGCCGGCGAGCACCGGGCCCACGGCCATGCCGACACCGGCGGAGGTCGAGGAGATGGCGATCGCGGTCGACCGCGCCGGGCCGGTGAAGGTCCACATGAGGATGGCCAGGTTGCCGGGCATGATCAGCGCGCTGCCGACGCCCATCGCGGCCCGGGCGGCGATCAGCTGCCCCGCGTCGCCCGCGAACGCCGCCCACACCGAGGACGCGGCGAAGACCACCAAGCCTGTTGCGAGCACGGTCCGGTGACCGAAGCGGTCGCCCAGCGCGCCCGCGGTGAACATCAAGGTGGCGAAGGCCAGCGTGTACGAGCCGGTGGCCCACTGCAGCTCGGCCGGGCTGGCGTTCAGCCCACGGACCGGGTCCGCGAGGGTCTCCATGGTGGTAGTCAGGACGGTGTTGTCCAGCCAGATCAGCAGCGAACACACCATGAGAACGGCAAGAATCAACTGCTGCCTGGACTTCGGCAACGTGGATGTAGTCATGAATACCTTTGGATGCGTTCTGGAAAACCTGACGAGCGGACCGTAAGCAACCATCAGGCGGGTGTCAATTCCCTGGCGACCGATAACAGTTGGCGATTTTCCGGCGTACCCGAGGGCATGCCGCCCAACGTTCTGTCAATTCTTGAAGATGTAACCGGGCCGGCGATTTAGTACGCTCCCGGGGGCATGCCGCCAAGTGCTCTGTCAATTTCTGAACCTGATGTTTGACCTAGCGGGAATTCCGTGCCCCACCTCGCGTTCTGCCTCGGGACACGGGGGCGGGCGCCCCCGCCGGCGCGCCTGCTCCCGGAGCCCGCCCTGGTGGGTGTCCTGAGGCCGTCGGGAGCGGCAGAGCACCCAGACGGCCACCCCGTGCGGGCGGCCCTTTCGGCCTGCCGATTCAGCGGGCCGAACGTCCTTCCCCGCATATCTTCCGAATGGGAGGATCGGAATTCACCCGGGCCAGCGGAACGGAAGTCGGCGGGGTTTGCATGGAAAGGCAGGGGATGACCCTACAAGGCCAATGGTGGAGCGAAAGCGAAAGTTACGTCTCGGACATTCTCTCGGTGTGCTCATTGGATTCGGACCGTCCGGTTCTTCGCTGGCGCGGTCAGGTGATATCAGGTGCCGAACTGAACCGTTCCGTCCTCGAGATATTCCATACGCTGCGTGATAACGGCGTACGGAAAGGGGATGTCGTAGCCGTTCTGGTCGCCCCCAACAGCAGGGAGATTTCAAAGTCGTGGTGCTCTCATGAGTGTGCAGGTCACGC
>NZ_JBEZJZ010000215.1:3080-4952 GCF_040651455.1 Streptomyces sp. NPDC048483 | reverse complement strand
ACACAGTGGACGCGAGCAACTGAGGACAAGCCCTCGGCCTATTAGTACCAGTCAACTCCACACCTTACGGCGCTTCCATATCTGGCCTATCAACCCAGTCGTCTACTGGGAGCCTTAACCCCTCAAGGGGGTGGGAGTACTCATCTCGAAGCAGGCTTCCCGCTTAGATGCTTTCAGCGGTTATCCTTTCCGAACGTAGCCAACCAGCCATGCCCTTGGCAGGACAACTGGCACACCAGAGGTTCGTCCGTCCCGGTCCTCTCGTACTAGGGACAGCCCTTCTCAATACTCCTGCGCGCGCAGCGGATAGGGACCGAACTGTCTCACGACGTTCTAAACCCAGCTCGCGTACCGCTTTAATGGGCGAACAGCCCAACCCTTGGGACCGACTCCAGCCCCAGGATGCGACGAGCCGACATCGAGGTGCCAAACCATCCCGTCGATATGGACTCTTGGGGAAGATCAGCCTGTTATCCCCGGGGTACCTTTTATCCGTTGAGCGACGGCGCTTCCACAAGCCACCGCCGGATCACTAGTCCCTACTTTCGTACCTGCTCGACCCGTCAGTCTCACAGTCAAGCTCCCTTGTGCACTTACACTCAACACCTGATTGCCAACCAGGCTGAGGGAACCTTTGGGCGCCTCCGTTACTCTTTAGGAGGCAACCGCCCCAGTTAAACTACCCACCAGACACTGTCCCTGATCCGGATCACGGACCCAGGTTAGACATCCAGCACGACCAGAGTGGTATTTCAACAATGACTCCCCCTGAACTGGCGTCCAGGGTTCACAGTCTCCCACCTATCCTACACAAGCCGAACCGAACACCAATATCAAGCTATAGTAAAGGTCCCGGGGTCTTTCCGTCCTGCTGCGCGAAACGAGCATCTTTACTCGTAATGCAATTTCACCGGGCCTATGGTTGAGACAGTCGAGAAGTCGTTACGCCATTCGTGCAGGTCGGAACTTACCCGACAAGGAATTTCGCTACCTTAGGATGGTTATAGTTACCACCGCCGTTTACTGGCGCTTAAGTTCTCAGCTTCGCCACACCGAAATGTGACTAACCGGTCCCCTTAACGTTCCAGCACCGGGCAGGCGTCAGTCCGTATACATCGCCTTACGGCTTCGCACGGACCTGTGTTTTTAGTAAACAGTCGCTTCTCGCTGGTCTCTGCGGCCACCCCCAGCTCAGAGAGCAAGTCTCATCACCGGAAATGGCCCCCCTTCTCCCGAAGTTACGGGGGCATTTTGCCGAGTTCCTTAACCATAGTTCACCCGAACGCCTCGGTATTCTCTACCTGACCACCTGAGTCGGTTTAGGGTACGGGCCGCCATGAAACTCGCTAGAGGCTTTTCTCGACAGCATAGGATCATCCACTTCACCACAATCGGCTCGGCATCAGGTCTCAGGCTTCATGCTGTCCGGATTTACCTGGACAACGCCCTACACCCTTACCCCGGGACTACCACCGCCCGGGCTGGACTACCTTCCTGCGTCACCCCATCGCTTACCTACTACAGATCCGGGTCACCGGCTCCACCACGTCCCTTTGTCCGAAGACTCCAGGCCGGCTTCACGGGCTTAGCATCGTCTGATTCGATACTGGGCGTTTCAAAGCGGGTACCGGAATATCAACCGGTTGTCCATCGACTACGCCTGTCGGCCTCGCCTTAGGTCCCGACTTACCCTGGGCAGATCAGCTTGACCCAGGAACCCTTAGTCAATCGGCGCAAGAGTTTCCCACTCTTGTATCGCTACTCATGCCTGCATTCTCACTCGTGAACCGTCCACAACTCGTTTCCACGGCTGCTTCACCCGGCACACGACGCTCCCCTACCCATCCCAGCGGGCGTTGGCCCTCATGCTGG
>NZ_JBEZJZ010000215.1:1661-2983 GCF_040651455.1 Streptomyces sp. NPDC048483 | reverse complement strand
GGAATGACACGACTTCGGCGGTGTGCTTGAGCCCCGCTACATTGTCGGCGCGGAATCACTTGACCAGTGAGCTATTACGCACTCTTTCAAGGGTGGCTGCTTCTAAGCCAACCTCCTGGTTGTCTCTGCGACTCCACATCCTTTCCCACTTAGCACACGCTTAGGGGCCTTAGTCGATGCTCTGGGCTGTTTCCCTCTCGACCATGGAGCTTATCCCCCACAGTCTCACTGCCGCGCTCTCACTTACCGGCATTCGGAGTTTGGCTAAGGTCAGTAACCCGGTAGGGCCCATCGCCTATCCAGTGCTCTACCTCCGGCAAGAAACACACGACGCTGCACCTAAATGCATTTCGGGGAGAACCAGCTATCACGGAGTTTGATTGGCCTTTCACCCCTAACCACAGGTCATCCCCCAGGTTTTCAACCCTGGTGGGTTCGGTCCTCCACGAAGTCTTACCTCCGCTTCAACCTGCCCATGGCTAGATCACTCCGCTTCGGGTCTTGGGCACGCTACTCAACGCCCTATTCGGACTCGCTTTCGCTACGGCTTCCCCACACGGGTTAACCTCGCAACATACCGCAAACTCGCAGGCTCATTCTTCAAAAGGCACGCAGTCACGACTGCATGTGCAAGCACACACAGCGACGCTCCCACGGCTTGTAGGCACACGGTTTCAGGTACTATTTCACTCCGCTCCCGCGGTACTTTTCACCATTCCCTCACGGTACTATCCGCTATCGGTCACCAGGGAATATTTAGGCTTAACGGGTGGTCCCGCCAGATTCACACGGGATTTCTCGGGCCCCGTGCTACTTGGGTGGTTCTCAAACGAGCCGTCAATGTTTCAGCTACGGGGGTCTTACCCTCTACGCCGGACCTTTCGCATGTCCTTCGCCTACATCAACGGTTTCTGACTCGTCTCATCGCCGGCAGACGATGAAAGAGAACTCCCACAACCCCAACCACGCAACCCCTGCCGGGTATCACACGTGACTGGTTTGGCCTCATCCGGTTTCGCTCGCCACTACTCCCGGAATCACGGTTGTTTTCTCTTCCTGCGGGTACTGAGATGTTTCACTTCCCCGCGTTCCCTCCACACTGCCTATGTGTTCAGCAGCGGGTGACAGCCCATGACGACTGCCGGGTTTCCCCATTCGGACACCCCCGGATCAAAGCTCGGTTGACAGCTCCCCGGGGCCTATCGCGGCCTCCCACGTCCTTCATCGGTTCCTGGTGCCAAGGCATCCACCGTGCGCCCTTAAAAACTTGGCCACAGATGCTCGCGTCCACTGTGCAGTTCTCAAGCAACGACCAGCCACCC